>JAFVMQ010000124.1 GCA_017506825.1 Bacteroidales bacterium | reverse complement strand
GATACCCGAAAACTTCTCAGCAACAATCAGGTATGACAAGGCTCTCTCGAGCACAGTGGTAACTGTCGGAGAGAATCCTTACGACTGGAGGAACAACATCAACCCTTGGAATGTCTACACCCCGTACAGCATCGGCAGTTCGTGGTACTGGAGCAGACATTGGAGCCCGTACTGGAGCGGACCGGGCTGGCATTACGCATGGAGCGACCCTTGGTACTACGGAGGCTATTGGGGAAGATGGTATGACCCGTGGTCATATTGGGGCTACTGGGGCTGGAGCGACCCATGGTACTACAGCGGATACTGGGGTTGGTATGACCCATGGTACTACGGAGGATACTGGGGGCCATACTACCGTCATTATTACGGATGGTACGGCGGACTCGGATACCATCCGGGACACGGACACGGAGGACCGGGACACGGACATGGAGGCCATTTTGATAAAGACCGCTGGTACGGACCTCGACACGAGACTGTCGCAGACCAGAGGGTGCTTGCAGGCAATCAGAAGACTACAGTAAGACGCGGAATCGGATCAAGCAGCAGCACAGGCAGAGGAACGGTCGGAGGAAGCAGCGTATCGAGAAGCACAACAGCAAGCAAGGTGACACCTGTCGAAGGAACTTCAGCAAGAAGAACTGTTACCGGACGCAAAAACATCTCTGCATCCCCTGAAAAGACCGTATCGGCAGGACAGTCGTCAGCTCCATCATCTGCAACGAGAACCTACAGAAGGCCTGCAGTTTCCAATGGAAGCCAGTCATCTTACGTAACAAGGGAATCCGGCTCAAGCAGCACAAGCAGAGGCACAGTCAGCAGAAGCAGCAGCTCTTACGGAAACTCATCAAGCTATGAGAGAAACTCGTCAGGCAGCAGCTCCAACCGCAGCTCGTCATACACTCCTTCAAGATCATCGAGCTACAGTTCCGGCAGCAGCGGAAGCTACAGCAGAGGCAGCTCCGGCGGCGGATACAGCGGTGGCGGAGGAAGCCGTAGCGGAGGTTCCGGCGGAGGAAGAAGATAAAACCATTAAGACTATTATATCATGAGAAAGACAGTTACATCGATTCTGCTGACACTTGCAGCCATTACCGGTTACGCACAGACCGGATATGACGGACTGCTGTTCAGCGAAAACAACTATGAGGGGACGGCTCGATCAGTTGCAATGGGAAATGCATTCACCGCATTGGGCGGAGACCTCGGTTCCATCACGATCAACCCTGCCGGCAGCGCAGTAGCAGGATATTCACAGTTCACAATAACACCAGGATTGACATTTTCCGCATCCACAGCTCAGGGAGTATCACCGTTCACCGACGGAAGCCTGCCATATTTTGAAA
This sequence comes from Bacteroidales bacterium, assembly GCA_017506825.1. Classification (GTDB taxonomy): domain Bacteria; phylum Bacteroidota; class Bacteroidia; order Bacteroidales; family UBA932; genus Cryptobacteroides. The sequence continues at coordinate 3,213 of JAFVMQ010000124.1, read as the reverse complement.
GGCAGATGAAAAGCAACATCACCCGTTTCAGCATGCCGAACATGGGTCTGACCATGAACTGGGAGACAAACCGTACCTCGGGAGTAAAGAATGTGACCATCGGTTTTCTTCTGAACAAGACTGCGGGTTACGACCAGGATGTCTATGCCAACGGCCTTAATTCGACAACAACATTCATGGGAGCAATGGCTGCAGAAGCTGACGGTTTCCTTGCTAGTGACCTCAACGCATCAAATGCATATGATTACTATCCTTGGGCGACAATAGTCGGATATCAGAGCGGAATGATCAGTCCTTTCGGAGGATATGACGACCGGTATGTCGGAGCAAGCGAACTTATCTTCGACAACGGTGACATCGTGCTCGGAGGCGAAATAGACCAGACATACGGAAGGAGGGTAAGTGGAAGCAAATATGAATACATATTCAATATCGGAGCCAATGTTTCTGATTTCCTCTATCTCGGAGCCAACCTTGGAATAAGCTCGTTCTCATATGGCTTAGACGAGTATTTCAAGGAAACTGCTGTAGATCCGGCAGACTTCGACATTGCCCTCGATAACGGAGAAACCATGTATTTCGATCAGATGAAGTACAGATATTGCTACGATGCCACAGGATCAGGCTATTTCGCAAAGTTCGGACTTATCCTCACTCCTGGCGCTGGCTTCCGTCTTGGTGCCGCGATACAGACTCCGATAGTCAATTCAATCACGGAATACTGGCAGTATTCCGGATCTACAGAATTCACATCTGCCTCATACAACGGTTATGCTGCGAGTCCTGAAGGCAACTACAGCTACACATTCGCTTCTCCTTTCAGAGCGAACTTCGGACTTGCCTACACTCTCGGAAATCTTGCTCTGATAAGTGCAGATTACGAACTTTGTGATTACAGCCAGATGCAGTTCAGAACCACAGGTACCGACAGGGACTATTTCGAAGATGTCAACAACAGCATCAAGGAAACATTTACAACTTCCCATATGCTCAGGCTTGGAGCAGAAGTGAAGCTTGGCGCTCTTGCACTCAGAGGAGGATACGGTATGACAACCTCGCCTGAAAAGCATTTCACAGGTCCTTACAGAAGCAACTTCTCATTCGGATTCGGATATAGTTCCAAGGGTTCTTTCTTCACAGATTTTGCTGTCAGAAAGGACACATACAGCAACGAGTATTACATGCCATACAACGACTACATCATTGACGAGGACGGAAACATTCTGGAACCAGTTCCGGAGCTGCTGATCACCCGTTCCGACTGGAAAGCCCTCCTTACCTTCGGCTGGCGATTCTAAGCCTTAAATGCCCGTTTAACGGGATATTCCTGACAATAAAAGCAGCCTGTCTACAAAGGCGACTTTGGCTCCTTTCTGCAGCGTAAAGCGGGAATACATACAAAATCAGTGACTCCATGCAGCCGGAAGCTTCTCCTTAAAATTCCGCTTCCGGCTGCATGGAGTCACTGATTGCTCAAATATATCTTAGAGCGTTCTCTTGATCTCTTCGATAGTGTAAGCCTCGACAACGTCGCCAATCTTGATGTCGTTGTAGCCCTGGATGTTAAGACCGCAGTCCATACCCATGTGAACCTCCTTGACATCATCCTTGAACCTCTTGAGGGATCCGAGTTCTCCAGTGTAGACAACGATACCGTCGCGGATCACACGCACCTTTGCAGTCCTCTGAAGTTTACCCTCGCGAACAATACATCCTGCGATTGTTCCGACCTTTGAAATCTTGAATGTCTCCTGAACCTCTGCAGTAGCAGTGACAACCTCCTTCTGCTCAGGCTCGAGCATACCCTCGATACCGCTCTTGAGCTCATTTATACAGTCATAGATGACTGAGTAAAGACGGATCTCGATTTCCTCCTTCTCTGCAAGCTTACGTGCTGAAGGCATAGGACGAACCTGGAAACCGATGATGATCGCATCCGAAGCTGCAGCAAGAAGGATATCCGACTCAGAAATCGCACCCACAGCCTTGTGGATCACATTTACGCGAACCTCCTCTGTTGAAAGCTTGATGATAGAGTCTGAAAGAGCCTCCACAGAACCGTCAACGTCACCCTTGACAATGACATTGAGCTCCTTGAAGTTTCCAATCGCGATACGACGTCCGATCTCCTCAAGAGTCATATGCTTCTGGGTCTTGATACCCTGGATACGGATAAGCTGCTCACGCTTGTTGGCGATATCCTTTGCCTCCTTCTCGTCAGCCATCACATTGAATGTCTCACCTGCAGTAGGAGCTCCGTTAAGACCAAGGACAGATACCGGTGTCGAAGGACCTGCCTCCTCAACCTTCTGACCACGCTCGTTGAACATAGCCTTCACACGTCCTGTATAGCATCCTGAAAGCATTACATCACCGACGCGCAATGTTCCGTTCTGAACAAGGATTGTAGCAAGGTAGCCACGTCCCTTGTCAAGAGAAGACTCGATGACAGCTCCGGAAGCTCTGCGGTTAGGATTAGCCTTGAGTTCAAGCATCTCTGCCTCGAGAAGCACCTTCTCAAGAAGCTGGTCGACATTGATTCCCTTCTTTGCCGATATCTCCTGACACTGGAATTTTCCGCCCCAATCCTCTACGAGAATGTTCATATTCGAGAGCTGTTCGCGGATCTTTTCCGGATTCGCACCAGCCTTATCTATCTTGTTGATAGCGAATACCATCGGCACACCGGCTGCCTGCGCATGGTTGATAGCCTCCACTGTCTGAGGCATGATGCAGTCGTCGGCAGCAACAATGATGATGGCAACGTCAGTCATCTTCGCACCACGGGCACGCATAGCCGTAAACGCTTCGTGACCCGGAGTATCAAGGAATGTAATCCTCTGACCGTCAGGAAGCTCGACATGGTATGCACCGATATGCTGGGTAATACCACCGGCCTCACCTGCAATCACATTCGCATTACGTATATGGTCGAGAAGCGAAGTCTTACCATGGTCGACGTGACCCATTACTGTAATCACAGGTGGTCTTGCTACGAGATCGTCATCTGTATCTTCCGTCTCACCCTGTGCAATTGCATCGGTAAGGTTAGCTGTCACGAATTCGACCTCGTATCCGAACTCCTCAGCAACGAGTACAAGAGTCTCGGCGTCGAGACGCTGGTTGATTGACACCATCATTCCGAGGCTCATGCATGCTCCGATGACTTTTGTCACAGGAGTATTGTTCATGAGAGTGGCAAGGTCGTTAACT
>JAFVMQ010000123.1 GCA_017506825.1 Bacteroidales bacterium | reverse complement strand
GGGGGAATACCTTATTATCTTGACATGCTTGACCACATGGTAATCCGCCATACTGAACCAGGCAGAGCCGTCAACATGGGTGATCACGCTCGGAATATCGTGGGAAGGATACATGTAAAGCCTTCCGTTGAAGACACGCGCTGTCGGATCGGCTGCAAACTGATTGGTAATGACTGGGTTGGTTCCAGTCACCATCACCTCGCCCTTTGTCTCAGGAATTACGACGACAGGAGTCTCTCCTTTGAGTATGCTTAGCATCTTTTCCGCATATCGGCGGCCGAGTTCCCTATATCCGGCAGCATCGAAATGAACATTGTCCGGAGCTACGGAACACCCTGCAGCACTGATCACATGGGCCTGATTGATAAACCTTGGCACAGTGGCGATCACTTCATTATGAAGCGCACATACGCCATTCATTTCTTCTCCCACGACTTCTCCTACAAGCAGAGGTATGTTCCCTCCCTGAAGTCCGAGATCCCTCATCAGGTTATCATACACTTTCCTAAGCTGACGCGGCCAGTTCGGATCTCCGTTATTGGATTCACCCTGATGGACAAGTACTCCCTTGATGACTCCGTCCTTCTGAGCAAGCTTTGCCATCTCTACCAATCGTGCATAAGGATCGTCATCATAATCCTTGAGTATGCCTATCATCCAGTCCGGAGCTCTTTTCTCTACATAATTTGCAATGCTGTCAGGAAGGAAAGTCTCTATATGACATCCTCCGATCGCAACATTGATGACGCCTACCCTTATTTCTTCCGGCAGATTGGCCACGAGAGTCCTTCCGAAATAATCTGCCGGGGTAAGACCTGTATATTGGCGGCATAGAGGCGGAACCGCCGTATACCATTCCCCTTTCACTCTTCCCATCTGCGGATAATCAACTGAAGCCATCATCTTGAAACGGTCGTTTACATTTTCAAGATCCTGAGCCTCGATCTTCGCACTACCCTCCATATTGGACTGGCCGAAACAGAGATAGATATGGAAATTCGGGTCTTGAGCCAATGCATGCATTGCACAAAGAGAAGCACAAAGTGCCAAAAGAATCCTTTTCATAATATCTTGAATGTTAGGTTTGCGTATTTAAAAAATATTGCGGTCTTTACAACCACAATATTACAAATTTCCTATGATAAAGACAAAACCTGATTAACTTGCGGGTTCATCCAATCCCATTTCCGGATTCTTTTTCGATGAGAAGAAGAGCAGGATGGCGACAGCAATGGCGACAACTCCAAGAATAATGAATATATATTCTGCATGGAGGGCAGCAGAAACTTCCTGCGCATGATTTCCGGCCTCTGTTATCTCTTTCTTGAATATCTTTCCAATATAGATAGGCACAGCCCACATTCCCAGGTTCTGGACCCAGTAGATAAGCGAGTAAGCTGTTCCGAGATTCTTTTCCGGAATGATCTTAGGAACCGAAGGCCACATCGCCGAAGGCACAAGAGAATAACCCGTACCGAGAAGAGCGATTGCGACATACGCATAGGCAGGGACACCCTGAGGGGCGAAAGTGATGATGAGATGGGAGATGAGAACCAAAGCCGATCCTACTATCATCCACAATGTAGCTTTACCGACCTTGTCCACCAATGCTCCGAAAAGAGGAGTGAACAGAATGGTGAAGAAAGGAATCATAGCAAGAAGGACAGTAGCGATATCAAGGTCCACCCCGAACAAAGGCAGGAGGATTGAGACACCAAACTTCTTGAAACGGATCACACAGCAGTAGAATGTTACGCACAGAATGGCTATCATCAGGAAACGGGGATTGCTCAGAACCTTCCAGATATCCGAAAAGCGGAACTTGTCCTCTTCCGCAGTCTCGACCTTGTCCGTCTCTCCTGTCTGTCTGTCGAATTTCGCATCCATAGCAACGAAAACTGCCCAGAGTATCGCACCGACTGCAAGTACGGCCAGACCGATCAGGGCCGGACGGTTTGTCTCAGCCAACGTATAGACTTCTCCGAGAGCCTTCTGCTTCACGATCATCGGAGCGATAAGGATTGCCGTAGCTGTACCGAAACGGGCAATTGCAAGCTGAAGTCCCATCGCCAGAGCCATATTGCGTCCCTTGAACCACTTCGCTATCGACCTTGTGACCGACACTCCGGCAATCTCGCTTCCCAGTCCGAAAAGCATGCAGCCGGCATAAGCTATCCACAGAGAGGTTCCAGGAGCAAAACCGGCAGAAATCGCGAACGTCACCAATGCTGCTCCGCCAACCATCATTCCCACAAAGATCGAACCTACCAGACGGACTCCGAACTTATCCAGGAGCACTCCGCATACGACCAGACCGCCCCATATGCACAAGAAAGAATATCCGCTTGCATAGAAACCGTAATCCTCCATATCCCATCCGAGTTCGAGGAATTCAGGATTCTTGAAAAGCTCGGACAGGGATGAGAACATATCGTCAAAGAAATATGACGCAAACATAGGAACAACAAGGCATGCCAGCGCCAGCCAGCATGCCCACCTGTTGTCCCTGAGTGTCTTTTTCAGGGTTGACATTATTTCTTGATATTAGGGAGTTCGAGTCCGTAACCCTTCTTCTTGTCCTCGACCTTGAGGAAGAAGGACATTATGAATGCAAGTACACCGAACGACGAGAATATGCACATAGGAACGACATAACCGCCTGTAGAATTGAGCACCACGCCGATAAGAAGAGGTACGAGGCAGAGACCTATGTTCTGTATCCAGAAAATGAGTGAATATGCGCTGCCGAGGATCACGGGATCGATAATCTTAGGTACAGATGGCCAAAGAGCAGCCGGCACAAGGGAGAACGAAACTCCGAGAACCACAACAAGAAGAAGTGCAAACCACTTCTGAGGAAACATCGGGAGGAGGAATGCGAAGCTGAGGTGGCAGACGATCATGATGATTGCACCGAGCATTAGCATAGTAGCACCCTTACCCTTGTTGTCAAGGAATGCACCGAGGAAAGGAGTGAGCACCATCGCGAGGATCGGGAACCATCTGAAGAGGTCTGCAGCCTCGGATGCAGGAATCTGCAGAGTCACTTCAAGGAAGTTGGTAGCATATCTCTGGAACGGGAAGATAGCAGAATAGTAAAGTACGCAGAGAAGAGCGACGATCCAGAACATCTTGCTTGAGAATATCTTCTTGAGGTCACTTACCTTGAACTCTTCGCTTGACTCGCCACCTGCAACAAGACCCTTCTGATTGTCGAGCTTGGCATCCATCACAGAGAACACGATAAAATTGATCAGACCGATAAGGAGAAGGATCACACAGAAAAGGATCGGAGCCTCGATATTGCCGAACTTGTCAGCAAGACGTGGTGACGCGGAAAGGACAGCGAATACACCCAGACGCGCGATCGCCATCTCAAGACCCATTGCAAGAGCCATCTCCTTGCCCTCGAACCACTTGGCGATAGCCTTCGAAACAGTAATACCTGCCATCTCGCAGCCACAGCCAAATATCATGAAACCAAGCGATGCGAGCTTTGCGCTGCCCGGAAGAGCGACCCACCACGAATCAAGCCACTCGCAGAAGCCCGTACCCTGGAACCACTCTGTAATAGCCACATATTTGATCGCAGCACCTGCAACCATGAGAGAGGTCGAAAGGATACCTGTAAAACGCACACCCATCTTGTCAAGGATGATACCCGCAAGAATAAGGAAGCCGAATACATTGAGCATATACTCGGACGCAGCATATGTTCCGAAGACAGAGCTGCTCCATCCTCTTGAAGACTCCACGAGAGACTGGAGCGGAGACATTACGTCCACAAACATGTAGGCGAAGAACATAGCCAGCGCAATAAGGATCAGCGCCGCCCACCTTGCGGCGAAGCTGTCATTTAGATACTTTTTAACTGTTTGACTCATAATATTGAATTTTTATCTGATTTTCTGTCATAGTCTGAAGCTTGGCTCAGAAACTTTGCGAAGATAGCGTTTTTTTAGTACCTTCGCAAGTCAAACCGATGAGAAGCATTATGGATAACAACCATACGACATACAGCCTCCTGGACCAGGTAGAAAAACCTCAGGACATCAAGAACTTCAGCATGGATGAACTTCGCACCCTGTGTTCGGAGATCCGTAACTATATGATTGAATGCTGTTCCGTAAATCCCGGCCATCTCGGATCAAGCCTCGGCGCAGTGGAACTCATGGTCGGACTGCACTATGTCTACAACACGCCTCAGGACAAACTGGTCTTCGACGTAGGACATCAGGCCTATGCGCACAAGATCATTACCGGCCGCAAGGAAGCATTCCTCAGAAACAGAATGAAAGACGGAATCAGCGGATTCCCCAAGCGTTCGGAAAGCGAATACGACGCATTCGGTGCAGGCCACTCATCCACTTCAATATCAGCCGCTCTCGGATTCGCAGAAGCCGCAAAGCAGCAGGGTCAGTCCTATAAGACAGTAGCACTTATCGGAGATGGCTCCCTCACCGGAGGTCTGGCATACGAAGGTCTCAACAATGCCGGAGTAAGCAAGACCGACATGCTTGTCATCCTTAACGACAACAACATCTCCATCGACAAGAACATCGGAGGAGTCCACGAATACCTCCTTAAGATAACAACGAACCCAAAATACAATCGGGCGAAGAAACGCGTCTGGGACGGACTCGGAGACGGCTGGTTCAGAAACACCGTCCAGAAATTCGTTGGCACGTTCAAGTCACATCTTGTAAGAAACAGCGGAGGTCACCTCTTCCAGGCGATGGGATTACGTTATTTCGGACCTATCGACGGAAACGACATAGAACAGGTTGTGGAGACCCTCAGGAAGCTCAAGGAACTTGACGGACCTCGACTTCTCCACGTAATGACCAAGAAAGGAAAAGGATATGCTCCTGCAGAAGCGGACCAGACCACCTGGCACGCACCGGGCATCTTCGATCCGGAAACAGGCGAAAGACAGAAAAGCAAGAACGGCTCAAGCAGATATCAGGATGTATTCGGAGAAGTCCTCCTCGACCTTGCGAGAAAGAACGACAAGGTTGTGGGCATCACACCTGCCATGGCATCGGGATGCGGCATGAACATACTTGCCAGGGAAATGCCTGAAAGATTCTACGATGTAGGCATCGAAGAAGAGCACGCAGTAACCTTCGCAGCGGGACTTGCTGCAGGAGGAATGAAACCGTTCTGCAACATCTATTCTTCATTCTCCCACAGGGCGTTCGACCAGATATTCCACGATGTGGCGCTTCAGGGTCTTCCTGTCGTTCTCTGCCTGGACCGAAGCGGACTTGTCGGAGAAGACGGAGCGACACACCACGGATGCTACGACATGGCTGTGTACAGGACTATTCCGGGCGCAGTGATCGCAGCTCCAAAGGATGAGACCGAACTCAAGAACCTTATGCATACAGCACTTGAATACAAGGAAGGACCGTTTATAATAAGGTATCCGAGAGGCTACGGCGAAGGCACAGACTGGAAGACCAGCGGATACCTGACACTGGAGCCGGGAAAGGGAGAGACCCTTGTCGAAGGATCCGAGATCGCTGTCATAGCAGCCGGACCGTTTGCACACAGGGCTGTCGAGGCTGCAGAAAAGATAAGGAAAGAGACAGGCTGGACACCTTCTATATATAATATAAGGTATATCAAGCCACTTGACACTGACCTTGTCGCAAAGATAGCCGCAGGACATAAGAGGATAATAACAATAGAGGATGGCTGCATCATGGGCGGACTCCACAGCGCGGTTTCCGAATTCATCACATCAGCCGGCCTCTTGACTCCTGTCAAAGCAACAGGAATCCCTGACAGATACATCAGCCAGGGCACACAGGAGGAACTCAGAAAGGAATGCGGACTGACAGCAGAGGAAATATACCGCACAATTGCAGAGGAAAAAGAATTTTTATGCAAAAAAGACAAAAAAGTTTTGGAGAATTAAAAATAATGTCTACCTTTGCAATCCCGTTAAGGAAATGAGTTTCCGAAACGAGAAAAACAATGCCGATGTAGCTCAGTTGGCCAGAGCACGTGATTTGTAATCTCGGGGTCGTGGGTTCGATTCCCTCCATCGGCTCAAAAGTTCTTAAAGAATTTTGGGAGAATACCAGAGTGGCCAAATGGGGCAGACTGTAAATCTGCTGGTTTATACCTTCGGTGGTTCGAATCCATCTTCTCCCACCAAAAGCCCGAAAGGCAAAACCGATCGGGCTTTTAATTTGCGGAAGTAGCTCAGTCGGTAGAGCATCAGCCTTCCAAGCTGAGGGTCGCGGGTTCGAACCTCGTCTTCCGCTCCAACTACGCCAGTGTAGCTCAGGGGT
>JAFVMQ010000122.1 GCA_017506825.1 Bacteroidales bacterium | reverse complement strand
AAGTATATACGCTACTACAATAATGATAGAATCAAACTGAGGCTAAATGGAAAAAGCCCGGTGCAATACCGAGCTTTATTCCAATCTAAGCGAGTCTCTTAATAATGTTAAACCGTCCAACTTTTGGGGGTCACATCAAGGACTGCCGGCTTTTTGTAAATCAGTACCTGTACCTGCCTACTGGCTTACCGAAAAGGAATGTAAGACCGAGTGTAAGGTTGGTATTCATGCTGTCGATAGGAATGTACTGAGGAGTAACATTCATCAGTGGCAGGAATGAGTCGACACCGGCATAAAGGTTCAGACCTGCAAGGTGGATATTGACGACACCACCCAAAGAATTACCATAAGAAGAGTAAGCGTAGCTTGCAGCAGCGCTGAACCATCCTGTAGGAGCGACATTAGCCGAAAGGCGTCCTTCTGACCAAGAATAGATACCATCGAATCTCTGAGTATAAAGGAGACCGAATGCAAGTCTTTCATAGAATGGCATTCTTGCTTCAAATCCGGCATGCAGAGTTGCAGAGAGCATATCTGACTTCTTGAGTGCATCACCGGTCTTCTCGAGTTTAAGCATCTTCATGAACTCATCACCTATCTGAGAGAACTGATCTCCGATGCTTGATCCTTCGCCAGTCTCGATGGTACCGAAACCATTGAAGTTCCATTTTCCACCAGGCATCACAGCTGTTGTAGTCTCATTCCATGAAATATATCCAAGATCAAGGACTGATACAGACGCTGTGAAATAATCAAGGAAATCAAATGAAGCACCGAGATCGAAAGCAAGACCGATACTTGGAGTGCTGATGTATTCCATTACATCACCGAACTCGATAGAATCAAAATCAACCTCATTTGTTCCCTCAAGCGTACCGACAGTCAACGGTCCTGAAATCTCTGCCTGTCCGTGCGAAGTAACAGACCATTCAGTGCCTGACATCTGAAGATTAAGATTATCAATAAGGACATCAGCTCTTGCTATACCCATCAGAACCTTCGCTCTACCTCCAACGCGGATCCAGTCATTGATAGGTCTTGAATAACCGTATGCAAGTTCGAGGCGGCTGTTTGCACGGATTCCTGTACGGGAAATATCCCATGCTGTAGCACCGGCAGAACCACCCGTCTTCACAAATGCGAAAAGGTCCTTAGGAAGCACAGCTCCTACATCAGCCTTTACAGAAAGATCCACAGTGTGGAATGCATATCCTGTACGGAAACCGAATGCAAGGATGCTTTCGTTCAAATTGAAATTCAGACGATTGGAATTCTTGAGCTTGCCGAGGAAGTCAGAATCAGCAACCGAGCTGTTCATAAAAGTGGTAAGGTTACCTTCCGCAGTAGGGTAGAGGAAGGTAGAAAGAGCCATATTAGACTCCAGACCCACACCGAGATTACCTATTGCAGGAAAAGCAAAGAATCCTCTTTCTGGAGCAATCGACGGATTCATCTTATATCCGTATGTATATCCGTCAAGAAAATATGCTGACCTGAGATTCTGCTGAGCTGATGCTGCAAAGCATACAGTCAATGTCATCAAAATGGTATATGCTATCTTTTTCATGATTCTTCTGTTTTAGGCGTTATTACTGTGCATTGAGTGTTATTCCATCAGGAACAGAGAGTGAAAGATTTCTGATTTCGAGTCCCTGATTACTGTTCAATGCAGTTCCTACCTGACTTTCAGCTGGTCCGGCAGCCTTGACAGTAAGTCTGAGTCCGTCAAGAGTGAAACGGTCATTTGAATTATTCAGCTGAAGGCTTACCGGGGTAGTCACAGGCTCCTTGTGGGTACCTGAAACGATCTGCTTATCGAGACCCAGTGTCATTCCATTTATAACATTACCTTCAGAATCAATAGCAACAGCGTCAAGAGTAAGGTTCAACGGAATTGAATTCACCATTTCAAAAGCAAGGGCAGCAGACTTTACATTACCGTCGAAATCAAGACCGAGATCATTGATATCAATAGTATACTCGAAATTGAGGGCATTACCGAATGAAAGCGGTGTATCCAACCAATACTCGAACTCAGCAGAATATGATTTTCCGGATTCTACTGTGATGAAATCTTCTGGAGTATCAATCTGGATATTATCGACAGAAAGCTTTTCCGGGATAATGCTGATGAAGTCTGCAATTTCAGGCATGACAAGATTCTTTACCTGTGCCGAAGTCTGGACTGCTCTTCTTGAAATGAGGTATTCGCTTGTAGATAAGCCGTCAATGGAAATCTCAGGATCCTCTCCAAGAGACATTACCGGATCTGTCTTTCCGTTATAAGCTGTCATATCCGCTGAGAAGTTAAGAAGAAGAGGGGAGTTATTGACTACTCTGAAGCCGATCATAGGGTTATACAGATCGAGATTCACTTTGTCTCCGGCAAGGAATTCAGGCATATCGGAAATCTGTACCTCTACGCCAGGAATCTCGGTAGATAATCCGAGCTTCACAGTAGCAGACTTAACATTAAGGTCTGATATTGAAGCATTTACAAACACTCGAAGGTCTGAAGGAATATCAGAGAAATCAAGGGTGTTCAGATAGAAATCTCCGCTGACACTTACTTCCTCGTTCATTTTCAAAGACGAGTCCTTGACCATTCCTGCAGGAATGGTAATCTTATCAAGATGGAGATTGAGAGAAACATCTGTAGAAACAGCCTCTGTAAAAACAACCTTATGCGCATTTTCGATCTTATAACCAACTGTATTGTCAGATAATGAAAGATAGATGTTGTCAGGGAATTCAATGGTAAAGCCAGGTTTGATATAAATACGACCCTCGCTTGTACCAATATTGACAATCATACGAGAATCTACTGTAACTTCCTTGATATCAACTACTTCTTTAGGGAAAGTAGTATTGAAGTCAAGCATGAGTTCAGTTTCGAGAGGGGATCCTGTAGCTTCGCTGTATACGATCTCTTTCTCAACGATTACTCCGTCGATGATATCAAAATCAACTGTCGGAAAAACAACTTCAATAGGCTCTGATTCGATTGTACCACCGTCAGCCATGTTCATTGAAGGAATTTCTATCTGAGATTCTATCTTCTCTCCGGAAAAATTAAGCATATAGTCACCGTTTTCATCGATGATGATTCCCGTTGAATTTTCAGACGTTTCAATTTCAAGAATCTCAGCCAGCGTGAATTTCTCTATATTTCCTACAGGAAGAGAGACATTCTTAAGAAGGGTCATCTCCATGTCAATTTCCTTGTCGAGATCATACTCTTCATTGACACAAGACGTAAAGATTGTCAATGTCGGAATTGCAATCAATCCCAAGCAAAGAGAATAAAAATTTAGTCTTTTCATAACACATAATTTTAGTCCTACAAATTTAACATTAATTAATTATAAAAAGATGGATTTTATCTTTTTCTTCTAAGCAAATTTCTTTATCCATATTGATAGATTTGCATGGATATCGTTCAGAACTGATATTATCTGAATCTCCAGCTGTCAATTTTCAAGTCTTCTCCTTTAAACAGGAAACAGAGGTCTGTTGTCGACGAGGGACTATCTGCAAGACGGACTTTCATTTCTGACATTTGAGATGAATTCAAATCCATGGCAGCTATCAACATGCCCTCAGGGTTGTTCTCGCGTACTTCAATACGGCCTTTGCCCATTGCATTTACAGTAAGAGTACGAGCCTTTCTTTCGAACCCGACACCTCTTACAAGGATCGAACCGACAGCATCCGAGCATGCCACCATGTTTCCTGTATCGCCATATGCCGAAAACTTTACATCCTTCGTTCCAGCTGTAGTTTCCATCTGCTGGAGAATAAATGGATTAAGTGTCTCAATCTGGTGTACACCTTCATATGTTGCCGGTACCATACTTATGGTAAGTGTGCTTTCGTCAATCGGAATCTCTTCTACACTTACGTTTCTGTATCCACCTTTGACACCAAGGTTGTGACGGAGGCTCATGCTATGGTAAAGGATGTACCACTTGCCTTTGTACTTATGCAGGTGTGTGTGGTTGTTGCTGTAGTCAAAGCCGTTTTCTCCCGGATTTTTAAAATAGTTGTCTCTATATACCCATGAATCAGTAACGAGAGGTGTCTGGGAAATCATATAGCTCATGCAGCATCGGGTCGGCGCAGGGACATCCTTATCCCAGTCGGAATGGTCCTGCCAGTCGATGTTATATGTATACACATATGTGTCATTTATATAATTGAGTTCGCTGGCTTCAAAAAGATAACTTGTCGGAATATGAGCAGCGCGGCTTGCAAGACTTATCATGTCCTTGCCAAGTTTTACGATCTTGCCGACTCCACCGCCGCCGAATGCGAGCCATCCTGTACCTTCGTCATCGATTACAACTCCAGGATCGAACGGATGCGGGCAGTCTTCAGCTCCAGGAGTCTGTCTGTCAACGAGGCTCTTCTCGAGCGGACTGGTCCATGGACCGACAGGGGAGGTTGCAGTGAGCACTCCGCATCCATTACCACTGTTTGAGAAGTACATGTAAAAATGAGTTTTACCATCTTCTTCGACCTGCGAAGTGACAGAAGGAGCCCAAGAATTGTATATCCAAGGTGCCATCTCTTCGACATTGATGATTCCATGCCATGTCCAGTTGACCATGTCTTCTGTGGACATCATTGCCAGAGACTTGATTCTTTCATATGTATTATCTGAGTCAGGACCTTTTTCGTCGCATTGCTGCTGGTCATTTGTAGCATATACATATAATCTTCCTTCGTGTTCGACAGATGTAGGGTCCGCGGTAAAGTTGAAGTCTATCAATGGATTGGAAAGCTTCTTCTCAAGTTTTGCTGTTCCGCTCCAATCAGCAGTCAGAACCGCTTCCTTCGATTCCGGAGCACATGCCGCCATTACTCCGAGTATCGCGATTATTCCAAGTTTTCTCATATGATGCATAGATGCTTAATCTTTAAATTTGATTTCACAGTTGTCCAAGCTTTCAATCATAGCCAACGACTCGACATGAATGCCTGTGCTTCTTAAAAGGTCGCCACCCTCCTGGAAAGATTTCTCAATCAAGAAACCCATACCTACCAACTCTGCTCCAGCTTGCTCCACAAGATCAATGATTCCTTTTCCAGCATTGCCGTTGGCTAGAAAATCATCAATGAAAAGTACATTATCACCAGGCTTCAGATAATCCTTACTTACACAGATTTTATATGACTGCTGCTTAGTGAAGGAGAAGACCTCTGTTACCAGCATGTTTTCCATAGTACTCGGCTGCTTCTTTTTTGCAAAGACAACAGGCAACTCAAGTAGGTACCCGACCATAATTGCCGGAGCGATTCCACTAGCTTCAACTGTTATGATTTTGTTGATGTCAGTACGTGCAAAACGCCTTACGAACTCAACTGCCATGGACTTCATCAAAATAGGATCCATCTGATGGTTGATGAAGTTGTCAACCTTCAATATGCCTCCTGGCAAACATCTGCCATCTCTCAGAATGCGGGCTTTAAGTTCTTTCATAGACATCTGTTAATATTCAACCTTATCCTCTTTTTCGTCCCATTTCCTAAAGGCACGAAGGGCATCCGAACGCATAAAATGTTCACATTTGATTGAACGCTGATCATAATTCAGCTCCAACTGGTCATATATGAACGAGTCATCGAAATTGATGTTCTTTGCGTCATCCTTGGTATTTCCATAGCAGATTCTGCTTACACCAGCCCAATAAAGAGCACTGAGACACATCGGGCAAGGCTCGCATGAACTATAGACCGTACATCCTGTCAACTGGAATGTTCCCAGTTTTGCACAGGCGTTTCTGATAGCCATGACTTCAGCATGGGCTGTAGGATCTGAATTCGGAACAACACGATTGGCTCCGGTTGCAATGATTTCTCCGTCTCTGACTATGACAGCTCCGAAAGGACCGCCACCGGTATCAATATTCTCTACAGAGAGATTGATCGCCATTTCCATGAACTTTGCATCCTCTGGAGAAAAATCAAATGTTTCCTGGAGGCATTTATTAGTAGTGCTCATATCTGTATGTTTTTATTTCTATAAGGTTTTGTTGTCAGATGCGATTGTAAAGTTATAATATCGAGCATAGAAATACAACTTTTGATGTTATAAAAAAGACTTGGTGCATTACTGATTCAACAGACAGGAGACACTCTGCCTTAGATTGCGATTAGTGTGGATCATGCTGCAAAGTATTGCATAACGTTTGTAGTTGTCGCAATGTGGGTTATATGCAGAATATGCAATAGGTTAACAACATTATGCAATAGGTCACAATTGAGAATGAATATCTTTGAATGGATTGATATTTGTATGTCAAAAGGTAGAGAAATTAATCTTATGAAAGAATCTTATGATTTCAGCGTCAGTATCAGGACGCTTAAGAAAGAATTACCTGAAACCAGCCAGGTCGGCATTGGTGAAGACGCCTGTCTTTTCAGCATAAAATACGATGGCAATGATGACAAGTTTAGTAAACCTATAAGGCTTGTCGGTAATATACTGGTGTTTTGTGTGAAAGGATCAGTCCATATGTCAGTCAATCTGAATGAGTATGATGTAAAGGAAGGAAGTCTGATGATATTGACGGATCAGGATATCGTCAAGGTTGAAAAAGGTTCGGACGATGAAATCAAGAACCTTCATTGGGTGATGATTGCAATGTCGCAGAATTTTCTCTCAGACTTAAGGGTGGATTTCAAGAAAATACTGAGCGAAGGAGTGACCCTCTTGGAAACTCCTGTGATCCAACTGAACCAGGAGATACGTGGATATTTTGAAGATTACCTTAAACTTATCGGTAAAGTGGCTGATTCTCAACTGCCGATGTATAGGGATGCAGTACGGTCACTGATATCGTCAATGGTTTCGATTGCTGCCGGACAATGGATCGCGGACGTAAACAGGCTGAAAGATAGAAAAGTAATCATAGTCGATTCCAGAAGCGAGCACAAGATACTGGTTTTCAGGCAATTCATAAAATTAGTGTCTGAAAACTACACCCGACAAAGACAGGTGCTCTTCTATGCAGACCAGCTATGTATGAGTCCTAAATATCTATCAAAACTTGTCAAGAAAGTATCAGGTAAATCTGCACCGGAATGGATTGACGCATACGTTATGCTTGAAGCCAAACATCTTCTTAAATATTCGGATATGCCTGTCAAGGAGATTGTGTTCAGGCTCAATTTCTCAAATCAGACTGTATTCTACAAGTATTTCAAAGCTCATTCGGGCATGACGCCTACTGAGTACAGGAATTCATAATCATAACTTGCCATGCCGCTTCTGACATTGAATGAACTTGAAAAGGCGACGCCTTTGTTTCGCGGAAAGTGTGGAAACGCTTCCTGCAGAGCATTGATGCACATGCTGTCGATTGATAAGATAAACGACCTGTATGACAGGAACTCGGACAGCCAGGGACCTGAGTTCGCAAGTGCCGTTCTGAAAGACATAGGTGTAGAATATGAAATCCTTAATCCGGAAGTGCTCCTGAATCTGCCTGATGGGCCGTTCATTACCATCAGCAATCACCCTTACGGCCATATTGACGGAGTGATGCTGGTTGATCTATTCGGTCATATAAGGCCGGATTACAAGGTGATGGTAAACAAGTTCCTCGGAAGGATAGATGCATTGGGAGGTAATTTCATATGTGTCACTCCGACCGGGGAAGAACGTGCGGCCCCGACGAGAGACAGTATCCAGGGTGTAAAGGATGCAGTTGCACACATCCGCTCAGGAGGGGTGCTTGGACTTTTCCCGTCCGGAGCAGTATCAGACCTGAGTCTGAAGGACGGCTGCATACGCGACAGGGAATGGCAAGAGCCAGTCATAAGGCTGATCAAGAAACTTAATGTGCCTGTTGTCCCTGTGCATTTCCTTGATAGAAATTCAAATTTCTACTACTCGCTCGGACTGATTGACTGGAAGGTAAGAATATTGCGTCTGGTTGCAGAAGTCTTTAACAAGAGAGGAAAGCGCACGAGAATTGCTATTGGAGCTGTCATATCTCCCGAAGAGCAGTCTGAGTTCAACGACCTCGACAGTTTAGGTAGTTTTTTGAGAAATAAGGTTTATAATCAATACTGAAATGGAGAACAACAAAGCAGATGCGGTAAGGATCCAGACATCGGTCCTGAACTCGCTTGAAAAGAAGGTGCTGGTATGGCTGGCAGAACGTCAGCCAAGATGGATGACATCGGACATTCTTACATATATCGGAACTTTCGGAGCAGTTGTCATTGCTGCAGGATACATTCTTTCAGCCTGGAACATCAATTTTCTATGGCTCAGTTCATTAGGTTTCATAATAAACTGGTATGGAGATTCTCTGGACGGAACTCTTGCCAGAGTTCGAAAGACGCAGAGGCCGGTTTACGGCTATTATCTGGACCATACGATAGACGCCATCAATGAGGTGATGATATTCGTGGGTGTCGGCCTTTCCGGACTGATGCACCTTGAGATCGCGTTGCTTGCACTGGTCATGTACTTGCTGATGACCATCAATGTCAGCATCAACGCCCACCTGAAGAAGGAATTCAAGCTGACTTATGCCAGCATGGGACCGACAGAGTTCAGGATCATCATGATAATCATCAACACTCTGTTCGCTTTGATCCGACCTCTGCGTGAGTTCTCCCACTCCTTCACGCTTTGCGGTCACTCGTTCACACTTGGAGCATTGGATTATATAGGTGCTCTGATCATAGTCATATTGGCCCTGATGCATCTGACGACTGTCAGAAAGGATATAAAGGACTATGCGGAGATGGATCCGATGCCAAGGAGAGATTAACTGATGTCGAAACTTCTGATAAGATATGCCAAGTTTGCAGGCACAAGCGCAGTCGGCTCGGTAGTCGATACGCTTGTGCTCTGGCTATTGTCAGACCTCGTATTCACTAAAGGATATTGGGGAGAATATATAGTATCTCCGTTCATTTCATTCCAATGTGCTGTCGCTGTCAATTTCACGATTTCCTATTTCTATGTATGGAAGGACAGGACACGAAAGCGCCCCGATGCTTCAGTACGCAGATTCTTCAAGCTATTCGGAGGATATAACCTTTCGACTTCCGCAGTGTTCTTATTCAGGTTGGGGGTGCTGCTGCTTATAGAAAGACTCACAGGCTGGGATGTGGTAATCTGCAACCTCATAGCCATGTGCTTTTCAGGAATCATCAACTTTACAATCAACAACCTTCTGATATTCAAAAAGAAAAAGATTTCATGACAGGCCAGATTCTGAAATATGTATTCATTCTGACGGTAATTCTCGGCACTATCTTAGTGATAATCACCGAGAACAGGAATCCTGTCAAGACTCTTGCCTGGTGTATGGTCCTGGTGTTCATGCCACTGATCGGCATAGTTCTGTATATCCTGTTCGGCATGGATAACAGGCATAGGAGACTGATCAGGAAGGAAGAATATGATCGGCTCAAGGGTATGACCGAAATCATGCAGAAGGATGATATCGTCAGTGAAATCCCGGACAGGCACAAGCCGTTGGTCACTATGTTGTCTAAAGCAAACGGGGCTTATCCTCTTTCAGGTAACAATGTGGAGATAATGACGGACTTCACGACCATGTCTGACCGGCTTGTAAGCGACATCGAAAGCGCCCGGCACCACATCAATATCCTGTTCTTCAAATTCGAGGACGATCCGGCAGGAAACAAGATTGCAGATGCTCTGATAAGGAAATCTAAGGAAGGGGTTCAGGTCCGTCTTATATACGATGAAGCCGGGAACATGATGGTCCCACGCAGGTTTTACAGGCGCTTGAGGAAACACGGAATCCAGGTAAGGGGCTTCATACGCATATTTCTCCCTATTCTCTCCCGTGATTATAATTCACGCAATCATCGCAAGGTAGTCGTCATTGACGGAAAGGTAGGTTATATGGGAGGAATGAATATTGCCCAGAGATACGCCGAGGGGCTCAAATGGGGGATATGGCGGGATACCCATATCAGGATTACCGGTCCCGCCGTATCTGAACTTCAGACATCATTCCTGACAGATTGGAAGTTTACCAAGGGAGATACTCCAAATCTGGATTCATTGTACCCGAATAACGAGTCTTGCGGCAAGACGCTGATGCAGGTGGTTACAGGTGGCTCGATGGACAGATGGAACATAATGATGCAGGCATATATGACCGCCATCGCAGGCAGTCGCAGGTATGCATATATCCAGTCTCCTTATTTCATACCGCCGGAGGCTCTGATGCGTGTACTGCAGAACGCTGCCTTGAGCGGAGTGGATGTAAGAGTTATGATTCCATACCGTGGCGACAAAGGCATTCTGCCTCCGTTGGCATCCAAATCATATATCAAGGATGCACTGAATGCCGGGATAAAGATATACTTCTATAGGAAGGGATATATGCACGCAAAGACCCTCGTAATCGATGACTGCTTCGTGACGATAGGGTCGACCAATATTGACTTCCGAGGCTTTGAGCAGGACTTCGAGATAAATGCGTTTATGTATGATGAGGTTCTTGCCTGTCAGCAGAGAGACATTTTTCTTCAGGACCAGAAGGACTCGAAACTTATCACCCTTGAAGAGTGGGAAACGCGTCCTCGGTTGGAAAAGGCTATGGAATCCTTTGCCAGAATATTTTCACAAGTTCTCTAATGCTGTCATAAGAAAGTTCTACAAGCTGTATTTCCTTCATATACTGCCAGCTATCGGCTGTGCTGTTTCCGGTAACAAGAGTGCATATAAATATCTGCCTGCATCAGTGCTGGACTTCCCGGAGCCGGACAAGTTCATCCCGATGATGTAAGCTAATCAGATTTACCCGAGGTCAACTATAAGCAAGTACTTTTCACGAGACAGGCACTGGCGAAAAGAAGTGCGAAAATCATCAGGTTCATTGCTGTTCTGCCCAGAAGCGGGTTTATTGCTGATCCAGCCGATTGCCTGAGGTCGTGCCAGGTCTTGATATGTAGAACAAGGTAAATCAAGGGAATAGCCAAAGCCCAAACAGGCATACCAAGCCAGATCGGAATCATGACAAGCATTCCGATAAAGCCGGACAGCAGGTACGCTACGCTCATGACCTTTTGGCCGAAAATCACTACTGTTGTGCGTTTGCCGACTGCAGCATCGTCTTCCATATCCCTATAGTTGTTGACCACGAGTACATTGGCGGCGAGAAGACCGATAGCTAAAGAAGTCTCTAAAACAGGACTTGCAGAGTCCCAGGATGATGTCTGAAGATACCAGGTCAGTACGACCGGCACGATGCCGAAGAAGATAATCACGGCGACATCTCCCAATCCATGGTGTGACAGAGGATATGGCCCTGCGCTGTATGCTAGTGCGAAGCACATGATCAGGATTCCGGCGATGATGAGCCACCAGGGACCGTAAATCAGCATTGCACATCCTACGGCAGCAGCGATTCCTAATGTTATGAATGTCGCTGCTTTCATGGCCTTTGGAGAGATCTCACCTTCCGTTACGCCTCTGCGGAATCCGGCACGTCCTTTCTTGTCTATCCCGTTCTTGAAATCATAATACTCGTTGCCGAAATTGGCTGCTATCTGCGCAAGGATTGCGAATGCGAGACACAGCAGAGCAGGAATTGCCTTGAAGGAGCCGGTCAGAATTGCGCACCCTGTCCCGGCAATCACTCCTGCAACGCTTACATGAAGTGTCCTGAGCCTCATGGCTTCTATCCAGTGCCTTATCATATCGTTGCCTTTTTGCCTACATACATACGGCAGATGCCGAAAGTCATCGGTGTATGTTCGACTACGGCAAAGCCTGCTGACTTCATTATTCCGATGAACTTGTCCGGTGAAGGAAAACGCAGGACTGATGCAGGAAGGTATTCATATGCACTGCGGTTTCCTGATACGAGGCCTCCTATTGCAGGAAGAATCTTCAGGAAATACAGTTTATAGCACCAGCGGATGAAGGCGTTGGAAGGTACCGACAGTTCCAGGATCACAAGTTTACCACCCGGAACCAGCACCCTGAACATCTCGCTGAGCCCGATCTCAAGATGTTCGAAATTGCGCACACCGAATCCTACGGATATGCGATCGAACGTGCCATCCGGGTAGGGAAGCGCCTCACAATCTGCTACCGACAATTCTGCAGACACAGCGGCTTTCATTATCTTCTCCCTGCCTATGGCCATCATTCCTTCGGATATATCAACTCCCGTCACTTTGCTTCCCGGCGCGACCTTCTGAGCGATTTCAATCGTAAAGTCTGCCGTCCCGCAAGCTACATCAAGCACTTTCATCGGTTTATCTATGTCGGCAATCTCACGGACAGCCTTCTTTCTCCAGCCCTTGTCGATATTGAGGGAAAGGATATGATTCAACTTGTCATAGTCAGGGGCAATGTTGTCAAACAGTTTTCTGATTCCTTCTTTCTTTGCCATATTTATTTCTGTTTTCTTCTGATAAAGATATGTATGTCAGCAGGATTACATTCATCGATGTAAAGTTAAAATTATGTAGTAAAAAATCAAATACTGCAATCACACCTCCATTAATAGTTCCTATTTCTTTTGTATTTTGAAGCAAAATCCATTTATACTGGCTCTAAATCTATATAGTCTTCAGCCACAAAATAGTTACAGATAAAATAGCATGAAAAATGCCTGACACTATACATTTGTGCCAGGCATTTTTCTCGCAGATAAATTGGAATTTAATCTT
>JAFVMQ010000121.1 GCA_017506825.1 Bacteroidales bacterium | reverse complement strand
GCACTCGGATGGCTCGCTCGCGAGGGCAAGCTCAACGTAGTGGTAGAGACCCGCTGCGGCAAGGATTGCGAGTATTTCACACTCTAATCTCCTTGTCATACAAATAACGGATGCCCCTGAAAAGAGGCATCCGTTTTTCGTTAATGTAACTGAAAATTATTTGAAAATCGTGTTGAGTACATATGCCAGACGATATCCGGCATTAAGGAGCTGTTCTTCAAGGAGAGGGGAGAAGTCGTACACGAACTGGTATGAAAGATTAGGCGTGTCACCGAGTTCCTCTACATAATCATAAAGGCCTGCAGCATTCTCGACTGTGTCGTTGAACCATTCCTCATATGATCCCTTCATGATTTCCTTTCTGTATTTTCTGTCGGTTCTGTCCAGCTGTTCTGCCCATTCCGAGTAATTCCATTTTCTTGCAGAGTCGATCATCTTGCTGTCCCATACTGAGTGGAGGCTGGTGTTCTGACCGAACCACTTTACTTTTGTCCCGTTTCCGCCGCGGTCGCTCAGGCGACCGGCGTGCATAGGACAATGGAGGTCACCGACCATATGGACAATCATCTTAAGATAGTCTACCCTCATGCTGTCAGTAAGGCTCCTGTAGTTTTCTGTCATCTCCTTGGTCAACATCTCAAGACCTGATACAACGTCTCCGTCAGGATTCTTTGTCATTGTCTGATATGTAAATCCTTCATCAACATTGGCATAATGCCATGTTTTTGTCTTGTTGTATCCGTTCTCCCAGTAAGGTGAATTCTGGATATTGTCCATCCATGATGAATAATACACGATGGACTTGCCATCCAGAATCCTGTTGATCTTTCTCTTTGCTTTCGGTGTCAGATGTTGTTCTGCAATGGCTGCCACCACATCATGACCCTTTGCACCCCATCCATATGCCGATGTGAAATCGAGCATCAATATGGCAATAATAATAAATGCTATCTTCTTCATATGTATTGTTATTTGGAATAATGCAAATATACAAAAAAACGGGTTACCGGATATTCCCGGTAACCCGTTTTTCTATTATATAATCTCAATAAGATTACTTGCTTGCCTTGATAGCAGCCTGAGCAGCAGCGAGGCGTGCGATTGGAACGCGGAATGGAGAACATGATACATAGTTGAGACCGATCTTGTAGCAGAACTCAACTGATGCAGGATCACCACCGTGCTCACCGCAGATACCGCACTTGAGACCTTCGCGTGTAGCGCGACCCTCAGTTACAGCATAGTCAACGAGCTTACCAACAGACTTCTGGTCGAGAGTCTTGAATGGGTCTGCGTCGAGGATCTTGTTGCCGAGGTAGTCACCCATGAATGTTCCTACGTCATCACGTGAGAATCCGAATGTCATCTGAGTAAGGTCGTTTGTACCGAATGAGAAGAACTCGGCAGTACGAGCCATACGGTCAGCTGTGAGGGCTGCACGTGGGATCTCGATCATTGTACCGAACTTGTACTCGATAGCGAAGCCGAACTGTGCCTCAACCTCAGCGCGGATCTTCTCGCAGATAGCCTTCTGGAAACGGAGCTCGCGGTCAGAGATTGTTACAGGAACCATGATCTCAGGCATTGGGTTGAGACCCTCCTTTTTAAGCTCGGCAGCTGCAGTGAAGATAGCGCGGAACTGAGTCTCTGAAATCATTGGGTAAGTCACGTGGAGACGAACACCGCGGTGACCCATCATAGGATTGACCTCGTGGAGTGACTCACCACGCTTCTCGATCTCTCCGACAGTGATATGAAGTTCCTCTGCAAGCTCGTTCTTCTTGAGCTCTGTCTGAGGTACGAACTCGTGGAGAGGTGGGTCGAGGAGACGGAAGGTAACAGGCTTGGCGTCCATAACCTTCATTGTGCCCTTGACAGCAGCCTTGATGAATGGCTCGAGCTCTGCGAGAGCTGCCTTTCTTTCCTCGTCGTTCTTTGCAAGGATCATCTTGCGGAGCTTAGAAAGCGGAGTCTCTGCGTTCTGTCCGTAGAACATGTGCTCGATACGGAAGAGACCGATACCCTCGGCACCGAAGCTGATAGCGCGAGCTGCATCCTCTGGAGTATCTGCATTTGTGCGTACACCCATTGTGCGGAACTTGTCAACGATAGACATGAACTGCTGGAAACGTGGGTTGTCAGACGCATCCATAGTGTCGATCTTCACGTCGTATACATAACCCTTTGCACCGTTGATTGAAAGAACGTCACCTTCGTGGTAAACCTTGTCAGAACCCTTGAACTTGATCTCTTTCTTCTCGAGGTCGATGTGCATAGCCTCGCAACCTACGATACAGCACTTACCCCATCCGCGTGCTACGAGAGCAGCGTGTGAAGTCATACCACCGCGCTGTGTGAGGATACCTGCGCAAGCACGCATACCCTCTACGTCCTCAGGTGAAGTCTCCTCACGTACGAGGATTGTAGCGATACCCTTCTCGGCAGCTTCCATAGCAGCCTCAGAAGTGAATGCGATAACTCCTACTGCACCACCTGGTGAAGCTGGAAGACCGTTTGCGATAACAGAAGCCTT
>JAFVMQ010000120.1 GCA_017506825.1 Bacteroidales bacterium | reverse complement strand
GCCTTACCCGCCTGATCCAGTCCTTGAAGTAATATCGTGCTTTCGTCTCCTGCTCTATGGGTTACGCTCAGGCCATGACTCTGCATGATCATCTGGAACTGCTGGAATGAGGTGAAGTGATAGCTGCAGCACTCCTTGAAGATCGCCTCCATCTGAGCCACCACCCTACCGATTGACGGGTCAAACCGACGCGTGTCAATCCCCTGCTCCCTGGCTCTCTCCCCGTCTCCGTTTCCAAGTCTGTATCCGTATTTGTCCGCCAGCTGACGGGTTAGCTCAATGGCCTTGCGCTTGTCGTAGTAGTCCTTGATTTTCCTTCCTTCTTCGTTCACCTTGACAGAGACGACATGATAGTGTTCCCTGTCGATGTCGGTATGCTTGTATACCGCATATGGCTGCTTCTCGTAACCGAGCCCCTTCATGAGGTCATCAATGAACCCCAGGGCTTTTTCCTCAGTCATTCCATCGGTAGCGGAAGGGTTCACCGACATATGGAACGAGATATCCCTGCTCCTTATATTCCTGTTTTCAAGAAAGCGGAAGGTGTCCTGTATGGATGCGTCACAGGCCCTTACATTGGCCGTCGCAAGTAGTTCGGCATCACCACAGGCTACCTTCCGCTCGTTGTAGTCCATAGCGTTCTTCACGCTGGGACAGGACTTCATTATCTTCACTACCATATCAGAGAGTCCTGAAGTTGAAGTCTATCCTGAACGGTCAGTTCTCCTTTGATGAAGATGAACCGATAAGTTCAAGATCCCTGGCGTATATGTGGGCATTGTGATAGGCCTTGCCGTCTTTTCCTAAGGAAGCACCTAGTGACGGCTTGCCAGATACATATACCTTCTGTCCCGCCTTAAGGTACGGAAGGACGTTGTTCTTGGCGTAGCTCACATCAAAGAAGGTTGTCTTCTTCTCGTCACCCATATTCTCATTTACCGCAACCCTGAAGGCTACAAATTCGTTTCCGCTTTGGCTCGTTCTCACCTCAGCATCGGCAACCAAGTTGCCCATTAAATCAAGTCTGTAAAGCATATCTAAACTGTATTAATTGGTTGTCTCGTTCGTCTCCTTTTCAAGCCTGTCGACTATGTTTATCACAAGGTCCATCTGCTCCTTCAGCTCCTTGGTCATGGTGGCGACCTTGGCCAGATAATAGTTCGCTGCCCTGGCATTGATCACAGGAGAGCCGTCAGCCCTGGTCTTCTTGCTGAGGGTGTTAAGCTGCTTGGTCGCCTGGTTGTAATCGACACCGATCTTGGCGATTCTCGTGCTTATGTCATTGATCATATTCCTCAGATTTCGGTCGGTCAGAATGATGTTCTTTCTGACCTTGATCTGCTTGTTCAAGGCACGGTCCCGGATGAATTTCGAGATGGCGATGTAGTCAGATTTTCTCATCTGTGCCTCTATCTGTTCGAACTCCGCTTCGGTGAATCTCAAGCCGACAAATCGTTTTCGAGGATTGTCTGAAAATGTTCCCATCGTATGCCAATTTGTGTGTCTGAAGATGCGACTTCGGAGCAGATCTTCGTCCGCAGTTTACTGCGCAATCCTCGTCGTTGTTTAACAATGACACATCTTGCTATCTGTGTCAGATATAGAAAGTCATAACCCATTATTCATAACTTTACTTAACAAAGGTAATAATTATTTTTAACACACAAAATCTATTGGGACATATGGAATACTTTAAGTTTGTCCGGTCGGGAAAGAATTTGTAAATTTGCTTTAATGAAAACCTCAAGGATATATCACGAACTTAACCTGGACATCGTGACCACAGAGTCAGTCGATGTATGCTATGTGCTCCTTCCGGAGAAGATGAAGGAAGCAGACATGGACTGGCTTGAAGAGCTCGTCCAGAAATACTCAGTAAATATCGTTGCAATCTCAGGCATGAACTGGAATGATATGATGTCTCCATGGAGGCTCCGGCACTTAATCCGAAGGAGGCAGACTTCAGGGGTAAGGCAAAGGATTTCCTCTCTAATCTCCTTGGGGATGTCTTCGTCAATACCGAACAGTCGCTCAGACTTACTCACCCGAAGAGACATCTTGTCGGCATATCCCTTGCCGGTCTCTTTGCCGTATGGGCATCTACCGCAACAAGCAAATTCACCTGCGTCGCTTCCATCTCGGGGTCATTCTGGTACGATGGATTTACCGAGTGGCTGAAGGATCAGGAACTGCATGCGGAAAGGTATTTTCTCTCCCTCGGCGACAAGGAACCTAAGGCTAAGAACGAGAGACTAGCTACCGTAGGAACCTGTTCCGAAGCAGTGCTTCAAATTATCAAGGACAACGATAAGGAGGTCACCTTCGCGACTGACGAGGGCAACCACTTCGAGTTTTTCAGGGAGCGCCTTGAAAAGGCTCTCACTGCATGTCTTGGTGTCATCAATGAAGAGGCAGAGTAATGATAAGACAGACAACATTCAATCTTTCAGCAAAGCGTAGGGGCTGTCACCTGGTGACTCAGGAAATTCTTGAGCATCTTCCGAAGCCACTGCCTCAGG
>JAFVMQ010000119.1 GCA_017506825.1 Bacteroidales bacterium | reverse complement strand
GTTCAACGGCCTGAACATCTTATCAAGATCCGAATCCTCTGCATCCTTCAACGTATCATATATAGCCTTATCCACACTTCTAATCTGAAAATTCCTCTCCAGGTCTGCTTTATTGGATGAAAAGAAATCTGCCAACCAGTCAACATCGCTCCATTGACAGAAAAGCATACTTAGCACATTTACAGCATTCTCGTCATACTTCACCGCCCACAATCTTCCGTTTCCATCAATATTATCAAACTTCATGACCCCCAATTTTCGACAAATCTATATACAATTTTTAAATTGTACAAGTTTTATATGATAATAACAGCACTTTTAATCTTTTTGTAATTCTAAGTTTTAGGTTAGAATTGCGGAGCTTCTTCGGTGGGAATCGAGGAAGCTCTATCTTTTTTTTCTATATTTGCATCCGTTTGTCATCCTGAATATGGATGAGGGATCTTAATGTAATAATTTATGAAGAAACATACTTTCGGACAGTGGATGATTGCGGTGAGACCGTGGTCATTTCCGGCTTCGGCAATGCCGGTAATCGTTACTACAGCTTTCCTTTTCTGGAGAGGATATGATATCAGCTGGGGATTTGCAATATGGGCATTGCTGAATATCATCGTGTTCCATGCTGCGGGAAATACCTGGAGCGACTATTTCGATTTCAAGAAGAAGGTAGATGCTGACGATACATTCGGAGCCAAGACCCTTACTACAGGAATGTTCGATCCGAAGGAAATCAAGACTCTTGCTCTCACTCTTACTGCTGTTGCTGTTGCCGGAGGTCTTGCGCTCATGGCGCTTACCGGACTTCCTTTGCTCTGGATCGGTCTCGGCGGAGTGCTTTGCACCCTTTTTTATCCATATCTCAAGTTCAATGCACTTGGTGACCTGGTCATTCTCCTTGCGTATGCATTCCTTCCAACTCTCGGAACATCATTCGTAGCCGCAGGCGAGGTAATCCCGAGTGTACTTATCATTGCACTTCCTTTGGGACTTATCACAGATGGTATTCTTCATTCGAACAATACCCGTGACATGGCAACTGACGCAAGAGCCGGTATCAGGACCATGGCGATGGCTCTCGGTACGAAGTCTTCAGCAATCCTCTATGGATTCGAAATGCTTTTCCCTTTCTTATGGATCGGAGTATGCTCTATCGCCGGTTTCATGCCGATTTGGACTGTGGCTGCGTTCATGACCCTTCCGGTTGCGATTGCATGTGCCCAGACCATGAAGAATTCAGTCAGCGCCGGTTCCCAGCTCATCGCTGACCTCGACGTAAGGACAGCCAACCTCCAGCTCATGTTCTCCTTCCTGCTTACCGTGGCATTTGTCGTTGCACGTTTCATCTGATCATGAAAGATAGAAAGCCGTTGATCGGCATATGCATAGCAACAGTCCTCTGGACGATAATGTTTTCTCCATGGACCGCGCCTCATGTCAACTTCTGGGTCATGATGACCTGCTCGGGTCTGACACTTACCCTATATTCCACCTGGGCATCTCCCGGATGGTGGAAAGATATAAAGGTCAGTTTTTCAGAAGTTGCTATAGGCGTTGCTCTCGCCGCTGCCTTGTGGGGTGTCTTCTGGATCGGCGATCGCCTGTCGTCGATGATGTTCGGCTTCGCCCGACCTCAGGTCGACATGATCTATGGCATGAAGGAAGGTGAGAATCCTCTTGTCCTGACCCTCCTGATGCTGTTCATTATAGGTCCCGCCGAAGAAATTTTCTGGAGAGGATACATCCAGAAGAATCTTTCTGCCCGTCGCAACCCGAACTGGGGTTTCATCGTCACGACCCTGGTCTACAGCCTTGTGCATGTTTCGAAGTTCAACTTCATGCTCATCATGGCCGCAGCTGTGGCTGGCTTCATCTGGGGTCTTGCCTACCGCTTCTTCCCTGAAAGACTCGGCGCCATCATAATCTCCCACGCCCTCTGGGACTGCGCCGTCTTTATCTGGTTCCCTATATAGGAACATTCTGTAGCAAATCCCGAAACCGTGCGTCTAATGTGCAGACTGTTAAAGAAACTGAATTGTAATGGAGACATTTGAACTCGATTTTGCGAGGATTGTAAGGGAACATAAGGGGACTATCTACACTGTCTGCTACATGTTCTCGAAAGATGGGGAAGAGGTTGCAGACCTTTTCCAGGATATCCTCGTCAATCTTTGGAAAGGTTTTGAAAATTTTCGCGGAGACAGCAGTGCGAGGACATGGATCTATCGTGTCAGCCTGAATACCTGCATCTCAGCCGAGCGTAAGAAGAAACGCAAAGGTGAGACTGTACCTCTCGATATGAATATCAATCTCTTTGAGGATTCCGGAGAGGATATGAAACAGATCCGCCTGCTTCAGAACCGGATTAGCCGTCTCGGACCTTTTGACAGGGCGATCGTTCTGCTATGGCTGGAAAATCTAAGTTATGACGAGATTGCAGCCATTGTCGGAATATCTCCCAAGAATGTTTCAGTACGCCTTTTCAGAATCAAGGAACAGTTGAAGAATATGTCGGACCAGTAAAATGCACAAATGATGGATAATACATTACTATCCCACGAACTCGAAGAGATGCGCGCCCAGATAAGCATCCTCAAGGATAAGCTTGAAAAGCAGACAATCGTAAACGAGAGCCACATCCGCCTTTCGATGAAGTCTAAAGTTAAAGACCTGAACAGTACAATCAAAGGTACGGTAGCAGGAGGCATATTCGCTCTGATCTATTGCCCGATAGTCTTCGCTCATTTAGGATGTTCCGTGCCGTTTGTCATCGTAACCACTGTGATGCTCGCCGTATGCCTGATCCTGACGATTCGTCAGAAAGTCGTGCTGGGCAGGCTGGACTTCTCCCAGGGAAATCTCGTTGAGATCGCTCAATCTTTAGGTAAAATCAGGAAGCATTATGTTCAATGGACAAGACTGGCGGCTCCTGCAATCGTACTTCCATGGTTCGGATGGTGCCTGTATGAATTCATAAAACTGGACAGCAGTCCGACCGGAATCTTCCTTTGTGTCTGCGGTGCAGTCGGTGGCATCATCGGCGGCATCATAGGTATCTGCATCAACCGCAAGGTGGTCCGCAAGACAGACGAAATACTAGTCCAGGTTGAAGAACTGCAGCGATAATAGCTGTATGACTGATTGAATGAAGCCGGCAGTCCTGCCG
>JAFVMQ010000118.1 GCA_017506825.1 Bacteroidales bacterium | reverse complement strand
GTATAGATGGAATATGGCTCCACCATCCTTGTAACTGCATAAGAGACTGTTGATGTCAGGATAAGAGGAATGAGAAGTTCATAACCTCCGGTCATATCGGCGATAAGGAAGATGGCTGTCATAGGCGCCTGCATGACTCCTGCCATAAGTCCTGCCATTCCCACAAGAACAAAATTCTGCTCAGGAACGACTCCGCCGCCACCGATAAGATTTATGGTTCTGGAAAGGAAGAAACCTGCTATTGCACCGATGAACAAAGTCGGTCCGAACGTACCTCCCACTCCACCTCCGGCATTTGTGAATGACATAGAAAACACCTTCAGTATCAGTATAAGGAGGAAGAATACAGGAATCGACCACTCGCTGTGCATGAAGAAGGCAAGCACAGTCTGCCCGTCAAAATCTATCATACCTCCGTTCAGGAGAGTATGAAGATGTTCGTAGCCCTCACCATACAAAGGAGGGAAAAGAAAGATCAGAAGACCAAGTCCGAAAGCGGAAACCGCCCATCTTACAAAAGGACCCTTGATAGAACGGATCTTATCCTCAAGCCATAAGGTTGTGCGGGTGAAATATACCGAGCAGGCTGCACTGAACAGACCGAGTATGATATAGAACGGTATGTTATGCATGGTGAACTCGGAAATCGTACACTCGAATGCAGGCTGATCGCCGAAAAAGATGTACGAAACAACCGTTGCCGAAATTGTAGAAAGCAGCAACGGCAGAATAGAGCTCATCGAGATATTGAAGAGAAGTATCTCCAGAGTGAAAAGCACACCTGCCAAAGGGGCCTTGAAGATGCCTGCAACCGCACCTGCAGCTCCACATCCGAGAAGTATCGTCATATTCTTGTATGACAGATTCATATACCTCGCCACATTTGAACCGATCGCAGCTCCGGTATATACAATAGGTGCTTCGGCTCCGACCGAACCTCCGAAACCGATGGTCACCGAAGATGCAAGCATCGAAGACCACATATTGTGGGGTCTGATCTTGGATTCATTCTTTGAGACAGCCAGCAGCACCTTAGTCACACCATGTCCGATATTGTCCTTTACAACATATCTGACAAAGAGCATCGCAAGCAGCATACCTATACCGGGATAGATAAGATAAAGCGCACTATATGCCACACCGTCAAACCAGGATGTAATGGAATGGTGGATGAATTCGATTGCTGTCTTCAGCAGAACTGCAGCAAAGCCACAGCATATTCCGACAAACAGGGAAAGTATCATCATACCCTCATGCTCAGACATACCTTTGATAAAGCGTCTGAGCGGGGCCAGAATATCTATTTCTCCTAACTTCTTTCCCATAATCACGAACAAAACGTACAAATATAAGCAAAAAAAGCCGACCTTGATATATTCAGGTCGGCTTTTATATTAAGCATTAAGCGTCTGCTCCGTCATCATCAGTAGAATACTGGGAGATGTTGTCATCCGGAAGGCTTTCTCCCTCATCTCCGTCTCCATCATCATTATCCTCGCCGTCAAGCCAACGTTCAATATCCTCCGCATCATCAGTCTTTACCTTTATCTTTACAAGATATATAGCGTCCGGGATCTCAACCATCACTGCATAAAAAGACGTTCCATCCGGCTTGTCATACTTTACCAGATCAGGAAAATAGTCACTGTATCCCTTAGGATACTTCTCTGCAAATGCTGCCGCCAGCTCTTCTGACATGTTTTCAAAGCTGACAACTCCTCTCTTCTTTGTTGTAACTGACATATTTATTCTAACTTTAAATTACCAGATTCCTGAAGACCATTCTCTTCGCTCGGTATGACAACATGAGTTGTCAAATCCGGTGCAAGTGTAGGACATTTTTTTGAATTGAGCAACACCGGAAGTACTTTTTTATTAAAAAAAAGAACAGTTACCGACTTAACTTATCCTTGGCATATTCCAGAGTCAGACGGAAGGTCTTGCGGTTTGTCGAAGGCGCTTCGTACATCGCATCAGTCATTATCTGTTCGCAGATGGAGCGCAAGCCTCTGGCACCCAGTTTATTCTCGATGGAGGTATCCACAATAAGGTCCAGCACTTCCGGTTCAACGATCAGCTTGATGCCATCAAGTTCGAACATCTTCTGATACTGGCGCATAAGAGCGTTCTTCGGCTCAGTAAGAATCCTCTTCAAAGCATCTCTGTCAAGGTGGTCAAGGTAGGTAATCACCGGAAGACGGCCGATGATCTCCGGGATAAGTCCGTATGAACGGAGATCCTGAGCCTCGACATATTTCAGAAGATTATCCTTATCGATCTTCCGTCTGTTAGCCGCTCCGAAACCTATGACCTGAGTATTGAGGCGCTGAGCGATTCTTCTTTCGATTCCCTCGAAAGCACCGCCACAGATAAAGAGGATGTTCTGGGTATTCACATGGAGGAATTCCTGTTCAGGATGCTTGCGTCCTCCCTGAGGAGGGACATTGACAACACTGCCTTCGAGAAGTTTCAGCATAGCCTGCTGTACGCCTTCTCCTGACACATCCCTCGTTATCGACGGATTATCACTCTTGCGCGCAATCTTGTCTATCTCATCAATGAATACTATACCCCTCTCAGCCTTGGCTACATCATAATCCGCTTCCTGAAGGAGTCTTGAAAGAATGCTTTCGACATCTTCGCCGACATATCCGGCTTCAGTAAGGACAGTAGCATCAACAATTGTAAAAGGAACTTTAAGAAGTCTGGCTATCGTCTTTGCAAGAAGGGTCTTGCCCGTACCTGTCGGACCAACCATCAGAACGTTTGACTTTTCAAGTTCAAGTTCGTTATTATCAGACAGATTGTTGTTAAGACGCTTGTAATGGTTATAGACGGCAACCGAAAGAAGTTTCTTTGCACGGTCCTGACCTATGACATACTGGTCAAGATAAGCATGTATATCCTTTGGCTTATAGTCACTTTCGACTTTTTCCAGCTTTGCGGGCTTAGACCTGTCAAAATCCCTGATATAGTCCTGAGCCATTTTAACGCAATCCGAACAGATGCATGCATCGAGCCCCTGAAGTAACAGAGGAACTGCCTTCTCGCTTCTTCCGCAGAACATGCAGTATCCTGACTGCTTTCTATCTTTTGCCATATCTACTTGTTCTTCTTTGTAAGGATCTCGTCGATCATACCATACTCCAACGCCTCTTGGGAAGTCATCCAGAAATCCCTGTCCCCATCAGCCTGAATCTTTTCAAGAGGCTGTCCGGAATGCTCTGAAATGATAGTATACAGTTCTTTTCTTGTCTTCTCTATCTCCTGCGCGGCTATAAGGATATCCGAGGCCTGACCGCGGGCACCGCCGAGAGGCTGATGGATCATCACGCGGGAATGCTTGAGAGCAGACCTCTTGCCAGGAGCTCCTGCACAAAGAAGGACCGAGCCCATGGACGCTGCCATTCCTGTACATATTGTCGCAACATCCGGCTCTATGATCTGCATGGTATCATATATTCCCAAGCCGGAAGACACCTGTCCTCCAGGAGTGTTGAGATAGAGTGAAATATCGCTTGAACTGTCGTTAGAAGCAAGGAAAAGAAGCTGAGCAGTCACAATATTGGCGACATCGTCGTCAATCGGAACACCAAGGAAGATGATCCTGTCCATCATAAGACGGCTGAAAACATCCATGGATGCTACATTAAGCTTTCTTTCCTCTATAATAGTAGGATTGATATAGCTGTCAAGTACGGATTCATACCTGTGCATGGTCATCGAACCGATACGATGCTCAAGTCTTGCGTATTTTTCGAATTCCTTATTCATAAGATATAAAATAAAAAGGTCGGCTTTGCGAGCCGACCTTCAGTCAATAATTATTTCAACTCGCGGAATTTCTCTACCGAAATCTTCTTTTTCTTGAGAGTGACAACCTCGCGTACTGCATCGAAGGTCTTATCATCCTCCACCTTGTCAAGGATTCTTCTTCCCTGATCCTCCTGTGAAAGGATATTCTTTGCAAATGCCTCGAGCTGCTCCTCAGGAACATTGTTCATTCCGTACATAGCGAACTGATATGCAGCAAAGCCCTTTGCGCTTGCAAGAAGGTCTGCCTCCTCGATCTTCACATTGTACTTGTTCATGAGATAGCCGCGTACCATCTGCCACTTGTAGTCTACGATGAAGAGCTCCCAATCCTTCTCGATATCCTCCATTGTAAACTTACCCTCGTTCACTACGAACACCCATCTCTTGAGGAACTTCTCAGCGATCTTCACATCAGCCTTCTCAAGAAGGAAATTCTTTGCATCCTTAGAGAAGCGGAAATCTGCCTCCTGAGCATACTCAGCACGGATTCTCTCCTCTACCTTTGCATCAAACTCCTCTTCAGTCTTCACACCGAAGATCTTCTCGAATGTTTCCTCGGTAAGTGCTGCATTCACGAAAGTCTTTACATTCTTTACAGTCATCTTGAACATAGGATCAAGGGATGCAAGCTCGTCCTTGCTTACCTTGAGCATTGAAGAACGGTCAGTCTCGTTAGTGAAAGCCTCATTTACGTTTACATCGAGAACATCACCTGGCTTGACACCGATGAAAGAAGCTCTTACAGGCTCTGCAACATTGCGGATCGCAACATAAGTTCCTTCAACCTTCATGTCACCCTGCTCGAAGTCAACGATGATAAAATCATCAGCCTTTGCCTGCTCGCCTTCCTCGAGAGAACCATACTGCTTGAGAAGGTTTTCCTTCATTTCCTTCTTTGCAGCATCTGTAACAGTGATTGTATAGTAAGGAACCTCATCATCCTTTGAAAGTTCGAAAGAAACCTCCGGATTCTGAGCAATGTCGAACTTGAATGTGAAGTCGTTGCCTGCAGTCCAGTCAGTCTCAGACTGATCCTCGCTTGGAAGCGGCTCACCGAGAACGCGGAGATTGTTCTCCTGGATGAAGTTGTTGAGTGCTGTTGAGATAACATCATTCACAGAATCAACAAGAGCAGACTGTCCATACATCTTCTCTACGAGAGACATAGGAACCATTCCTTTTCTGAAGCCCTTGAATTCAGCCTTTCTTCTGTAATCGTTAAGTTTCTTCTTTCTGCTTTCAGCATAGTCCTCGCTTGTCACAGCGAGTGTAAGTTCGAGATTGAGGTCATCAATTCTGTTCTGTTCAATTTTCATATTATCTGTCTTTTAATCATTTTCATCCATAGGTTTCCAACTTCGCGGAAACAGCCCGCAAAAGTAATCAATATATGCGAATTTTCAAAATATCAATTATTTGTCCTGACACGTCTCTTAGGGTATGCGACACGCGAATGATACATCTGCTGCAGATAGGTCTTCAACGACTCCTTGATCACGGCGATTTCTCTGAGAGATACATCAGCATCCACAAGCTGTCCATCTGAAATCTTTCCGTTAACAATCCTTTCCACAAGCGAAGATATACTCTCGTGCGAATAATCCTTGAGACTTCTTGAAGCAGCCTCTACAGCATCACATAACATAAGGACCACATGTTCCTTGGTAGAAGGTTTCACACCATCATAATAGAAGTCGGCCACATCTTCCGGATCTCCACCCTGATTGAGATACGTATTGAGGAAATATGCGGTTGCAGTGGTTCCGTGATGGGTCCTTATGAAGTCTGTTATGACATCCGGCAGACCGTGTTTCTGTGCCAGAGCCACACCATCCGACACATGGCGGATGATTTCCTGAGCACTCTCCTTGGCGGTAAGTCCTGAATGATAGTTTACTCCAGGCGTCTCATTTTCCGTAAAGCACTGAGGATTGTTCATCTTTCCTATATCATGATACAGTGCGGCAGTCCTGACCAAAGCAACATTGGCATCGATGGAACGGGCGACAGCATCAGCAAGATTCATAACCTGGAGCGAGTGCTGGAAAGTACCCGGAGCCTTGTCAGCCATCTGGCGAAGGAGAGGGTTGCTTGTATCGCTGAGGTCTACAAGTTTAGAAGTAGACACCAGTCTGAACATCTTTTCAAACAGATATATGAGAGGATATCCGGCGACTGAAAGGACAGCACCGAAAGCCATGTCAAGAACAGTCCTGTAATCAGCAGATGCCAGCCCTTCCACACAACGGAAGGCAAACCAGACCACAACCATAACCACAAAAAGAATGAATGCGGTCACAAACTGAAGCCATCCTTTGTTGAAATATTCAAAGACAAGAATACCGACAGTACCTGCTACAAGGTATATTACAAACAGTTCCATTCCGTTCGGAGCGAAGATCAGCATCGGCAGAAGGGAAATGAAATATACCGAGAAGACCATCCTCCTCGAAAAGAACGCGAGCTGATAGAAGATGATCAGCAGGAACGGCATCATGTAGAACATATCCGGATTGATTCTTGCCACCAGCGAGGAGCCCACAGCCGAGAGCAGGAAGACCATCAGGAGATATAGATATTTGTTGAACTGCTCGAAAATCCTGTAATTGCAATAATACATTGCAAGGAAGAGAAGAAGAACCAATATGCATGAGAGGAGAATATTACCGATCCACTGAAGAGGACGAGGACCGATATAGCCGAAATTGGAGTCATATTCCGTCTTGTATGAATCCAGAAGTTGCTCAATCTCGGATGTAACTATTTCTCCTTCGGAAACAATCACAAGGCCTGAGCGCACAACTCCTTGCGTAGGTGATATATGATCATAATTCTCTTCATGGACGAGGTCTGTGGTCTGCTGATCGAAGATAAGGTTAGGTGCCACCAGTCCTACAAGACCTGAAGCAGCATATATGGAATCTGCATCTGCTTCAGGATACACAGAAGCAACCGCCTCCCTGACAATATCGTTTGCCCTATCCAGGGTATACACTTCTGAAAGGGGAACCTTTGAAGCTCTGCGGTCTATCTGAACATAAATGGTTCCACCTTGAGAAACGCGTGTCGCCTCGGCACTCTGATCAGAAACCACAGAGATGACACCAGTAGAATACACTTCTGACAAAGCATCCGAAACAGCCTGTCTGACAAGAACATGGTCTCCAAAATCTATCGAAAGAAGACGTTCCTCGCTTCTAGCCGACACCCCGTCATCGAACTTGTAATAAGGAATCACCCTCGAACCTGCCTGTTCAAGCTCTCTCTGATACTGTTCCTGGGTTTTCAATATAGGAAAGTCAAACTGGGCGATCAAAGTCTCATACTGCCACGGTGCACCCTTCCTGTAGTCATAATTGAAACGGGAACTTCTCGGCATCAGAAACACGAGAAGAACAACAATGACAAGCAGAGGCAGATATACCTTGATCTTTCTCGGAAAATTAATTTTCTCCATAACACGTCAAATCATTATGCAGTCCTTAAATGCATAGTCAGTGCCGTCACGGAATGTGGCGACACTGACACGTAATCAGATGTTTCTTGTAATACTATGCATCAATATTCGCGTAGTGCGCATTCTGTTCGATGAACTCACGACGAGGCGGCACATCATCACCCATAAGCATCGAGAATGTACGCTCAGCTTCAGCTGCATTCTCGATTGTGATCTGACGGAGAAGTCTCTTCTCCGGATCCATGGTAGTCGACTGGAGCTGCTCGGCGCTCATCTCTCCAAGACCTTTGTAACGCTGCACAAACACACCCTTCTCGGAACCTTTACCCAACTGAAGGGTAGCTTCCTTACGCTGCTGCTCAGTCCAGCAGTATACCTCCTCCTTGCCTTTCTTGACAAGATAGAGCGGAGGTGTAGCGAGGTATACATAACCGTTCTTGATAAGATCGATCATATAGCGGAAGAAGAAGGTCAGGATAAGTGTCGCAATGTGGCTTCCGTCCACATCGGCATCGGTCATGATGATCACCTTGTGGTAACGGAGCTTGCTCAGGTTGAGAGCCTTGCTGTCTTCTTCAGTACCTACGGTAACACCAAGTGCGGTATATATGTTCCTGATCTCTTCGCTTTCGAAGACTCTGTGCTCCATAGCCTTTTCAACATTGAGGATCTTACCTCTGAGAGGAAGGATGGCCTGTGTGATACGGTCACGTCCCTGCTTTGCTGTACCTCCCGCAGAATCTCCCTCGACGAGGAAGAGTTCGCATTCCTCAGGATTCCTTGAAG
Source organism: Bacteroidales bacterium (assembly GCA_017506825.1). Lineage (GTDB taxonomy): Bacteria > Bacteroidota > Bacteroidia > Bacteroidales > UBA932 > Cryptobacteroides. Next base: position 25,298 of record JAFVMQ010000118.1, on the reverse strand, counting down.
AACAGTCAGCAAGCTTGCCCGGCATACCGGCTCCGGACATCACCGTCTTCCTCTGTACCATTTCGCGGGCCTTTCGGGCAGCATGTCGTGCAGTTGCGGCAAGAATGACCTTCTCGACGATCATCTTCGCTTCACGAGGATTCTCTTCAAGGTACTGCTCGAGAGCAGCAGCAGTAGCCTGGGAAACAGCCGATACAACTTCACCGTTGCCAAGCTTCGTCTTGGTCTGACCTTCAAACTGCGGTTCCGCCACCTTGACGGAAACGACTGCGGTCAATCCTTCGCGGAAGTCATCTGCAGCAAGATCGAACTTAAGCTTTGCAAGCATACCCTGCTTGTCTGCATAGTTCTTGAGGGTTCTTGTCAGACCCATCTTGAAACCCTGAAGGTGCGTACCACCCTCTATCGTATTGATGTTGTTCACATACGAATATATCTTCTCAGTATAGCTTGTATTATACTGGAGGGCGATTTCAATAGGGATTATCTTGTCCGTCTCGAGATATACAGGAGATTCGATGAGTTTTTCAGCACCTCCGTCGAGATAATCTACAAACTCGCGAAGTCCTTCCTTCGAATAAAAGATATCGCTTCTGTAGTGAGTTGTCTCGAGCTCATTGCCGTTCTCATCAAGATCCTGGACAAGATTTCTCTTATCAGTGAGCGACAGATGAATACCCTTGTTCAGATAAGCAAGCTCACGAAGACGAGCCGCAAGAGTATCATACTTATACACTGTCGTTACCTGGAAAATCTCAGGATCAGGATGGAATGTAACAATCGTTCCGGTATCCTCTGCTTCACCCACAACTTCTACAGGCTTGTACGGCTTACCCTGCGAATATTCCTGCACGAATACCTTTCCTTCACGATGGATCTCTGCCTTGAGATAATCAGAAAGAGCGTTTACACAGGAAACACCGACTCCGTGGAGACCACCGGACACCTTATAGCTATCCTTGCTGAACTTTCCGCCTGCATGAAGAACCGTAAGTACAACCTCAAGGGCCGAACGGTTTTCCTTCTCATGCATACCGGTAGGAATACCTCGTCCGTTATCCTTTACTGTAATGGAATTGTCTTCATTGATGGTAACATCGATATGCGAGCAATATCCTGCAAGGGCCTCATCGATACTGTTGTCAACCACCTCATAGACAAGATGGTGGAGACCTCTTTCACCTACATCACCAATGTACATTGAAGGTCTCTTCCTTACGGCTTCAAGACCTTCTAGCACCTGAATGCTGTTCGCGGAGTACTGCTCCGCAGAAGCATTGTTGATTACTTCTTCACTCATTATATAAAAATTACTTTATTGTCACTTAACAAACGGACAAATTTAGTAATTTTTATTAGAATTTCAAGCAAATACCTGCGGTAAAATAGACACCTTTTTCTGCATAAAGCGGATTACGCTGAATTGTCATTCCGAGCAGGTTTCCGCCTCTGGCCCAGACGGAAAGTCGACGTGTTGCAGAATATTCGAGGGAGACACCTAAATCCGCATATCCGGGCAGAACAGCCGAATATGTTCCACCTGTTCTCTTTGTTGCAAAAGAACAGTCAGCTCCTGCAAAAATCCTCTTCCTGAAATTATATTCGAATGAAACATTTCCGGTCAATTCTGACGGTTTCAGACAATAAATGGAATCTTCGAACGCCCTTCCATATGCATCGGTATATGCAACCCATCCATCAGCCATGAAATCCCCGCTTTTCCAAAGCCATGAAAACTCGACAAAGGTCTTGTCATAAGGTCTGTACTCAATTCCGGCAATGAGCCCGTCACTGCTATAGGACTGAAGAACAGCAACCGCATCAAGTATACCAGCGGCATAGTTGACATAACCGCCATTGAGATTCCAGCTGAAACGGGACCCTATACGTCCTTCCAGACCTGCAGTAAGCGATATTCGTTCTATAGACACACCCATCTCCTGTCTGAGACCGAATCCTGAGAACCAGCTGTTTTCCCACATGAGCGGATTGAGATGGCGGTTTCTTTCAAGAAGGGAATGGTAAGAATGGACTTCCGGTCCTCCGCCAGCCTTCAGCAATAATGCAAGAGCATCGGGAATTACCTTCAGCTTCACAGAAATATCAGGATAGACGATCTGATTACGCGCAGGCATCCTGAAGCCACCGGCAAGAGTATCCGTCACTACTCCGGCAAACCTTATTCCCAGATCAGCCTTAAGCGCTCCCTTTTCATAAATGAAATGCGGAACCAGAAATAATTCCGATGCAGCATTCTCTATTCCGCCTGAGTATCCGTCCAGTCTCAGACCGAAATCAACGACAGCCTTACCGATTCCGCCGATCTGAAGCCCTGCCATAGCCTCTGCATCAAATGTGGTTTCATTCAACGAAACGTTCGAGTCATCCGAGAGAGAAACAGACCTGTCACCTGCAAAACGATAAAATCCTTTGACCGAATATGTCAACCGTGAGGAAGAATTCCTTGAAGCCACTTCAAAATCCGCCTCTATTCCGTTATAACCTCTTTTCCATTCCATATCCTTCTGGTGGATACCGAAATAACTGACTCCGCCGTCAATATATCCGGAAGCCGAGTCATAACAGATACCGACTCCGACCTTGGAATCGAAATCATATCCGTTCCATACCGACTCTCCCCTGTCTATGACGTCGTCATCATCAGCCTCCATATTCCAATAGCTACCCACATATGACCTGTTGCGGGCATATACATCCATATGGAAACTATCATCCATACTCGGAAGCTCCGGAGACCAGACCAGATCAAGTGTCGGATGGAGCTGATATCCTGCTCCTGCCTTGAGATAGAATCGTCCGGACTCATCTGCAGCTGCAGAAGGCTTCATTGAAAGAAGATATGGATTGAATTCATATGATCCCTTGTATGGACTCTCAAACACAGAATAGTCAAAATCAAGGTCAAAATGCATCACAGTATCAGGAACAGCCATCTCCAGAACAGGCTTATGAACCTCCATAAGCTTTCCTTCATAAACCCTGTCCACAACTACCGTAGGATCCAGATCCTGGGCTGATGCAGCCATTGACAAGGACAGCATCAGACAAACACTTATATAACTGTATATAACTCTCATAATCACCTGTTTAGTTCTGCTCGGACGACATCTCTGCCATCCTCTTCAAACGCATGTTCACATTATCCATCACATCATCGTTCATATCTGCAGGAGAATAACCGTCCCTTACACTCTCGAATGTCGCCCTGGCCTGTTCGAGATCATCTCTTTCCGCAAAGGAATCTCCAAGCACGATGAAACTCTTTGCGAGCCAGTACATATGGTCAGTACCGGCATCCGAGAAGGCATAAACCTTGTTTTCAACTTCTTCAAACTCACCTCTGTCATAGCTATCAAGAATAAGCATATATGCAGCTTCAGCACCATATTCGTTTGAAACATCCTTCGAAAGTTTTTCAATCAAGGCAAACGCCTCGTCTCTACGGCTGACAGCAAGATATGATTTTGCCTTGATATATTCAGCTTCAGTCCTTACCGCCTCGTCAGAACGGGAATCATAATAAACAAGGTCGGCACTTTCCACAGCCTTGTTCCAGGAATGTCCCTTGAATGCAGAACGCATCATGCCCTTAAGGGCGGTATACTTGTTGTTTTCAATCAGCGCGGCAGAGAAGAGCGAAGAATAACCGCCGTACGCATCATCCCAACGCTCCATCTTATACGAAAGATTCGAGAAATTAAGCATCGATATCTCTACAAAAGAGCCTTCTCCTTTCTCAATCACTTTCTTATAACAGTCGCAGGCATGCTCGAACTTATCAAGATTCCTGTACGATTCCGCCATATAGAAATCAGCTTTGAAGCCGTGTCTGCCCGACGGATATTTTTCATTGTACGACTGGAGCGACACGAGAGCCTTCTCATAATTCTCGGAAAGAAAGATCTGCTCTGCAGAATTGAAGATCATATCCTCCTTCTCATCATCCGTCTTAGTTGCGCCCTTGCCGATCTTTTCAATATATGCAATATATTCTTCAGGCTCGTTTCTGGTCTGGTAAATCGATTCGATGGCAGCCAGAGCATCCTCCGCATATCCTGAAAGCGGCATCTTCTCGACAACAGTCTTGTAATATCCGAGAGCATCATTGAACTGAGACTGGTTTCTTGAGATGGAACCCATCTCGATATAGGCCTTTGCAACATATGTGACATCCTTGACATTCTCCGCAAGAAGATTGAAACAACGGAAAGCATTGTCATCATCCTCCTTTACTGCATATGTACGTCCCAGCTCGAACATTGCCTCTGGATAGAATTTCGCTGTCGAGGATGCTTTAAGCACTCTCGAGAGAATCTCGATCTTCTTCTCGGTATCCTTATCAAGTCCATGAGACAATGCCGCCTGATAGTACGGGTAAATGTCATTCACATCGTAGTAATCCTTCATCACCTGATCATATGCATCTGCCGCAGCTTTGTAATCCGCACGCATGAAATGGCAGTCACCTCTTCTTTCCATCGCATCCTTTCTGTACTTCACGGAAGCCTCACCCAGATACTCACCGAACCACTTCGACGCAGAGACATAATCATTGTCCTTGAAATAGCAATATGCAATATTGTATGAAATCTGGTATGACTCCGCACGTCCATAAAGGGCGGATGTATTATACAGGTCCATGAATATCTCCCTTGCCTGGGCATACTGGTCTGTCCTGTAGTACGCTTCGGCAAGCCAGAAACGGGTCAGCTGATTAAACCTGCTCTCCTTTTCGGAGTAATATGCAGCAACCTTGAGGCATGGTATGGCCTTCCTGTATGATCCGCTGGAAATCAGCTGCTCTGCCCTCAGGAAATTCGCCTTCATATAATTGTTCCTCATGCCGTCATCAAGATCATCAATCTTGTCATAAGCATCCACCGCTCCTTCATAATCCCTGTTATGCAAGGCAGCGACAGCAATATAACTGTTGATGCGGTCACCTTTTTCAAGTGCCGGATATCGTTCAAGGTACGACTGAAAGACGGAAGTATCGTTATTCAGGTCGAATGCAAGCTTTGCCCAGTTGAAATAAGCATCTTCAGCTATCACAGAATTGTAATAAAGAGATGACGCATCCTTGAAGGCACCCATTGCAGCCACCTTGTTCTTGGTCTGGATGTAGCTGTAACCCATCTGATAGCTTGCAACCTGTCCGATGGAATCCCTCTTTTCGCCCATCATGGAAAACGCTTCTATCGCACCCTTGTAATCTTCAACAGCATAAAGGACCGAACCATTGAAGAACCAGTCAGACCTCGTCTTAGGACGTCCTCCTGCCTTAGTATTGAGTTCCAGATACTTACGTGCCTGACCTGCATCTCCAAGAACAAGCCACGATTCAGATATGATTCTTGCAAGATGAGGCTTTCGTTCCTGAGGAACGGCCTCATACATGGTATCTGCATTCCTGGTGACAAAGTGATGGTCCCCATCCATGAAACGGCTTTCCATGATATAGTAATTCGACATCTGGGTAAACCTCGGATCCTTCTTGGCCTCATCGAACCATTTTACTGCAGTACGGAAATCCTTCTGGACATAATTGATATATCCCAAGGCATAACGTGAAGGAGCCGTATAATCGGAATACACCTCGTCATCAACTGCCTTGAAATTCTTTTCCGCTGACTCGAGATCATGATTCTCAAGATCGCAATAAGCTTTCCTGAAGAAGTATTCCGTTCTCTGCTTCCTGCCGATCTGGTTGATCTTTATCTCCTCAAAGGCAGCTCCGGCACTCTTGTAATCCTGGGCGTCAAAAAGATTCATCGCGTGATGCCATCTGATAGTCACCGCCCATGGAGAATGAGGGTTTTCAGCAAGAAATTCCGACGCAGCCGACTCATATCCTTCAGTCCTTGCCCTGACCATGCTCAGAACAGCAAAACCCTCCGGGTCAGAAGAAAGTGACTTGTCGGCAATATCATTGAACCCGGTACGGGCATGGGAATACATCCCGAAATCATACAGCCTCATGGCCTCACGGAAAGCGGAAACATCCTGTCTGCCCGCCACATCCTGAGCTACTGCAGAAAAAGACGACATAAGCACCATCATTATTGCAGCCGCCGTAATCGATATAATTCTCATTCTATTATTCGTTTCTCTTTAAAATAAGTTACAAATTTAACCATTTTCCACTATATTTGTACGTTTGTAATTCATTTTTTAGTCATGGAAGACAGGTCTCCTATCATTTCATTCGAGAACGCCGACATTATCAACGGTGAAGCTACAGTCATCTACGGTCTGAACATGGATGTATATCCAGGTGACTTCGTATACATAGTCGGCAAGGTCGGCACAGGCAAGACATCGATAATCAGGACAATCATAGCGGAAAACCCCTTGTACAAAGGTAACGGAAAAGCATGCGGTTATGACCTTAAGGGAATCAGGGACAAGGATATACCATACCTGAGAAGAAAGATGGGTGTAGTATTCCAGGACTTCCAGCTGCTTATGGACAGAAGCGTGGAAGAAAACCTTCTCTTCGTTCTCAGGGCTACCGGATGGAAAAGTGAAGAGCAGATGCGCAAAAAGATAGGCGAAGTCCTTCATGCCGTAGGAATGGAACTCAAGGCCCACAAGATGCCGCACCAGTTGTCCGGAGGAGAACAGCAGCGAATAGCCATTGCAAGATCTCTGCTCAACGACCCTCAGGTCATCATAGCCGACGAGCCGACAGGAAATCTGGATACTGAAACCGCTGACGGAATCATGAAACTGCTGACAGGCATAAACGAAGAAAAGGGTACGGCGATCGTCATGGTGACCCACAACAGGCAGATATTCGAGAAGTATCCGGGACGCGTCATGGTCTGCAAGGATGAAACCTGCGAAGAGCAGCAGGCTGACGAAGTCATCGACCTTGAGCTGACGATCTGACAAAATCGCCATCCTGAGGAACGAAGTGCATCCTGTCATCCTGAGGAACGAAGTGACGTGAGGATCTCATACCATTATGAAAAACCAAGACCTATACAATAAAGTGACGCAATGGTTCTCGGCAAACATGGAGACAGCCGAGACGGAACTGCATTACGACACCCCCTTTCATCTTCTGATAGCAGTAATCCTGTCAGCTCAGTGTACAGACAGAAGGGTCAACATGCATACCCCGCTCATATTCAGCCGCTTCAAGGAACCATCGGACCTTGCTGAAGCAAGTTTCGACGAGGTATATGAACTTATAAAGTCCATTTCCTTCCCGAACAACAAGGCAAAGCATCTGATAGGAATGGCACGGAAGCTTGTTGCTGATTTCGGAAGCGTGGTTCCATCTGAACCGGAAATGCTTGAGACTCTCCCAGGAGTAGGAAGGAAAACCGCGAATGTAATCGCATCGGTAATATACGACAAGCCTGTTATCGCAGTAGACACACATGTATTCAGGGTATCAAGACGAATAGGGCTGTCAGACGGAACAACTGTAGATGCCGTCGAAAAAGACCTGACAGCAGGTTTCGCCCCGGAACTGAGACCCAAGGCTCACCATTGGCTGATTCTTCACGGACGTTATGTCTGCACTGCACGCAAGCCTAAATGTGCGGAATGCGGTCTGCAGAACCTCTGCAGGGAGTATATATCCAACAATGTAAGAGTATGATTCATCCGTTTTCCTCTAACCCCGGAGTCATAATTCCAGAAGAATTCACAAACCCATTCAGATACTGTCCGCACCCTCTTGTAAGAAAGGCTGCCCGCGAGGTTATGGAAAGGCTGGACAAACTGATTTCTTCCGGCCAGATATCGGCAGAAGTGGCAAATGACTTTACTGAGGGCAAGATGCTGGGAGTGCTGGTATGTCATTCCGAGGAGCGAAGCGACGTGGGAATCTCCTACCTCGCCGCCTTCTCCGGAAGCGTAGGAGGAACAAGCATCGTGGAAGGATTCGTCCCGCCGATCTTTGACCTGACTCAAGACGGCGGATACTATCGTACTCACGAGGCAGAGATCACTGCTGTCAACAAAGAGATCGAAAGACTTGGTTCCGTTGAACTTGAACCGCTTACGGATTCATTGCGGGAAGTTCTGGAAGCTCGCGACAGAGAGCTGGCAGAGCTTCGCGAAATGAAGAAAGGAGCTTCGAGCATAGCTGAGAGCCAGTTTGCCAACGGACAGATCAAGAGAGCCAAGGACAGGTGGAAAGCTGTCATTTCAGAAGCCGAAGCTAAAATCACGAAGGTCAGGGACCTGATTGACGGACTGAAAAAACAGCGCGCCGCAATGTCCGACGAACTTCAGAGATGGATTTTCAAACAATACATAGTACATAATGCTTCCGGAGAAAAGGCAAGTATCCTGGATATCTTCAACTGTCAAGGTATCATGCCTCCGGGAGGAACCGGAGACTGCGCAGCTCCAAAGCTTCTGAACTACGCATATGCCAACGGATTGAAGCCTCTGGCAATGGGTGAGTTCTGGTACGGAGCCTCCCCTGCCACAGCAGTCCGCACCCATGGACATTTCTACCCTTCATGCACGTCAAAATGCGGCCCGCTCCTGTCATATATGATGCAGGGGTTGGAGGTTCCGGAGGTGTGGGATGGAAAAACCATGGCCGCCCATGAACTTATGAATGGGAGGGGGTCAACAGAGTTGGGAGAGATTCAGTTTTTCCATCCCACACCTTCGGAACCTTGTCACATATATGAAGACGAGGATATCGTGGTGGCATGCAAACCGTCCGGAATGCCGTCTGTACCTGGGCTTGATGGAAGAGAGTCGCTTCAGGAATGGCTGCAGAAAGAGCTGAAGTGCGAAATCATTCCTGTTCATCGTCTGGATATGGACACTTCGGGAATCATCATTTATGCAAAGACCGCAGACGCGGAAGCAATCCTGAAGAAACAGTTAGAAGAACATACTGTAAAGAAAACCTATATGGCTCGTCTGTCTCCGGCAGACCCTTGCAGTCAGGAATTCAATCTGCCCGAATTGAAGCCAGGTGACAAAGGTTCTATCGAACTGCCCCTAAGCGCAGATTACGATGAAAGACCTCGACAGAAAGTGGATAAGGTACAGGGGAAATCATCCCTCACCGCATATGAAGTCCTTTCTGTCAACGAAGACGGAACAACTGATGTGCTGTTCCATCCCCACACAGGACGCACCCATCAGCTACGTGTCCACTCCGCCCACCTCAGCGGCCTCGGCCGACCTATTCTTGGCGACCTCCTCTACGGCGGCTGCGGCAGCGTATGGACAGAAACAGGCACATGGACCCGGCTTCATCTCCATGCCTGCAGCATCACCTTCCTCCACCCCGCCACCAGCAACCCGCTCACCTTTCAACTGTAGCTAAAAAAATCGGTCCGCAGTATCCTGCGAACCGACTTCGTACCATATGTCCTGGAAGAATTACTTCTTCTTTGCGTATCTCTGATAGAATTTGTCAACGCGACCTGCTGTGTCGACGAGCTTCATCTTACCTGTGTAGAATGGGTGAGATGTGTTAGAGATCTCAAGTTTTACAACTGGATACTCAACGCCCTCAATCTCGATTGTCTCCTTAGTGTTCGCGCAAGAGCGAGTGATGAACACTACATCGTTTGACATATCCTTGAAAGCTACAAGACGGTAGGTTTCGGGATGTATACCTTTCTTCATAACGTTATAAAAATTTAGTTAACTAATTTTGCGCGGCAAATATACGGTTTATTTCTGAAAATGCAAACTTAATTATCTTTTTATTTGATTCTATAAGGAAGATCATCATATAGGGTGAACTTCTTGGCTTTGCGGATCCACTTCTGTTCCTCGACCTTCACATGTTCCTTCATTTCCTCATATGAAACATCTCCGTTTATATAATCCAGAAGCACCTGATCAGAGAGTTTAGCCTCGAAACCATCATCAAGAGCAAACTCCGAATAGCGCTCCCTGAAATACCTCATCAGCTGAAGCGTATGTATCAGGGAATGATACTCGATGCCTGGTTCCAGCATGATCTGGTAGCCGTAACATTTCTTTCCTTCATACCTGCCGCATGATGGAGTAAACGAACAAGGACGAAGTCGGACACCTTCCGATACAGGGACATGTTCGAAAGAAGAAGTCTTGACAAATGGAGCTCCTATATATTCATACGGGCGCGCAGTTCCGATGGCAGGTGAAATATTGGTATTGTTCCAAAGTCCTCCGCCACTATACATGTCGCAGGTAAAAAGTCCTGGAATATCAGAAGCCGGAGCAATAGTCCATGGCATAAGCTGCTTGTTCGAATCCGTCGCCAGCGCAGAAATCACATGGAGCGCGAACTTGGCACCGATCTCATGATAATACAGATTGGTCAGTTCACCAAGTGTAAGTCCGTGACGATGAGCGACTTTAGGCACATGTACCTCCTGTTCAGCAGAAGGCATGGTACCTTCCACTACCCTTCCGGCAGGATTGATATGATCGACTATATACAGGGAAGGCGCGTCATCCTTCATGGACTTCAATGTATCCATCAGACTGAAGACATCCTTGGTATAATTGAAATATCGTGCTCCTACATCCTGAATCTCGACAACTACCGCATTAAGTTCTGCAAGTTCATCCTTGCTGAACTCTATATGGTTGGTAAGAGGAGTCAGCTCTGTATCACGAGGGGTAAACACCTTGTGGAGGTTTCCTCTTTCACTGAATATCTCGTACATGTAGCGTCCTGCCTCTGTGTCCCAGCAGTTCTGGGTGCAGAAACAGCCGACCCTGCCATCAAGCAGGGCCTTATCAAGCTGGTCTTCAAGCGAAGTGGTTCTGAATGAAAACATTATCCGATGATGTTTTTAGCGATGTCGATGATCTGCTGAGCAAGAGCATCAGCAGCTTCCTTTGTAGAAGCCTCGGCATAGATACGGATGATAGGCTCGGTATTCGAGCGACGCAGATGCACCCACTCCTTGCGTGCCTCGAACGAGATCTTCACGCCGTCGATGGTATTGATATCTTCTGACGCATAAACAGTCTTGATCTCGTTAAGTATCTTGTCGATGAGTGCGCTGTCAGAGAGTTCGATCTTGTTCTTTGCAATCACATACTGAGGGTATGTAGCAAGAAGCTCGGACACCTTCATCTTCTTGTATGCAAGGTTTGTGAGGAAGAGAGCGACTCCGACCATGGCGTCACGTCCGTAGTGGAGAGCAGGATAGATCACGCCGCCGTTACCCTCACCGCCGATAAGTGCACAGCAGTCCTTCATCTTTGTGGTCACATTCACCTCACCCACAGCAGCTGCGAAATATTCACCACCGTACTGCTCGGTAACATCACGAAGTGCTCTTGAAGACGAGAGGTTTGACGAAGTCGTCATTGCATATGGAGCGGCAATCTCTTCCATGGACTTTCCTGTCTCGAGAGCCTCATTGTAGACACGTGAAAGAAGATAGTCGGCAACGCTTACAAGAGTATACTCCTCACCGAACGGCTTTCCGTTCTCGCAGATGAGCGCAAGGCGGTCCACGTCAGGGTCAACTGAAATACCGAGGTCTGCCTTGTTTGCAACCACAGCCTCAGAAAGCTCGACGAGGTTTGCAGGAAGCGGTTCAGGATTATGGGCGAACTGACCTGTTGGTTCGCAGTTCACACAGACACACTCGACACCGAGACGTTCGAGAAGCCTCGGCATGATGATGCCTCCGACAGAGTTCACCGCATCGAGAGCAACCTTGAAATGCGCGTTACGTACAGCCTCGACATCAACCGCAGGAAGAGCGAGGACAGCATCAAGATGTTCGTCAGTGAAATCCCTTTCCTCTATATCACCGAGAAAATCGACATCAGCGAATGTAAAATTCTCCTGCTCTGCACATTCAAGAATTGCAGCACCTTCCTCAGCATTCAGGAACTCACCCTTCTCATTGAGAAGCTTAAGGGCGTTCCACTGCTTAGGGTTATGAGAAGCCGTAAGGATGATACCACCGTCAGCCTCTTCGAAAACAACAGCCATCTCTGTTGTAGGAGTCGAAGCGAAACCTGCCTTGACGACATCAACACCGCAAGCGACAAGGGTACCGCATACAAGCTGCTCGACCATGTCGCCCGAAAGACGCGCATCCTTACCGACAACAACCTTATATTTTTCACCTTCAGCCTTAGGACGGCGCTCCTTCATCTTCTCGCAATATGCGTATGTGAACTTTACTACATCCAGAGGAGTAAGTGCCTCTCCCGGCTTGCCTCCGATGGTTCCACGTATTCCTGAAATAGATTTGATAAGTGTCATAGCAAATAGTTTTGTCAATCGTGCAAATTTAAAGTTTTATGTCTGTAATTACAAATTAAATATTACTTTTGCAGCCCTAAAAACAATGCAATGAAAGCAATCTGGACAATACTGCTGCTTATAGCATCAAACGTATTCATGACCTTCGCATGGTACGGTCATCTCAAACTTCAGGAAATGAAGATTTCCACAAGTTGGCCGCTTATTCTCGTCATTCTCTTTTCATGGGGAGTTGCATTCCTGGAATATTGTGCACAGGTTCCGGCAAACAGAATCGGATATGTAGAGAACGGCGGTCCGTTCAATCTGATGCAGCTTAAGATCATTCAGGAAGTGATCTCCCTCACTGTCTTTACAGTGCTCGTTACCGTGATGTTCAAGGGGCAGTCACTCCAGTGGAACCATTTTGCAGCCTTCTTCTGCCTCATCATGGCTGTCTTTTTCGTGTTTTTGAAATAATTTTTGCAAAAAGTTGCAGAAAAATTTGGATTGTAACAAAAAAGCACTACCTTTGCAATCCCAAACGACAAACCGGTCGGTTCGTATAACGGTTAGTACTCAAGATTCTCAATCTTGCAATAGGGGTTCGATTCCCCTACCGACTACCAGAAGAGTGACTTTCGAGTCACTCTTTTTTCGTTTATATGCCCCTGATACACCTCCGGCAGAGGAAAGGGTTACGAGAATCCGACTTGCAGGAAAGGAGGGATAGATACGAAAAAAGGGTAAGCTGATTACATCGCACCGCTACGACCTCCTACCCTTGCTACGGTCAAGTCCTGGGGGAATTCAGAGGGAGCTGGTCGTGTAAGACTTACCCGGCTGCAAAGGTAGTCAATTTTTGCAATTCAGCAAAAATAACTTCCTTTTATTCCATCAAATGCTGTCAAATATCAAAGGAAGAAGGTCATCCACCTTTTCAAAACGCCATATGACATCGGCTCCGACAAGAAGCACACGCATAGGAATACCGCTTTTGAGCTGATACTGCGCCATTACTTGACGGCAGGCCCCGCACGGGGTGGCCGGAGTACTGCACAAGGTACCGTTCTGGGCAGCCGCTATCGCTATCGCCTTGATGGCTTTATCCGGACGGCTTGAGCTTGCATAAAAGAGAGCAGTTCTTTCTGCGCATAACCCGGAAGGATATGCAGCATTCTCCTGGTTTGATCCCTTTATCACCTCACCATCCTCGAACATGACTGCAGCTCCCACATTGAAATTGGAATATGGGGCATATGAGTTACCGGTCGCAGCTATAGCCGCCTGTGCCAACACCCTGTCTTCAACATCCAGCTGCATCAGAGAGTCAAACTCAACATAGGCGATTTTTATCTCTTTGCTTGTCATAACAGATCAATTAAATTATCTTTGCAGACTCCACAAATATAATGCTTTTTGTCAAATAAGACTCAATTTATGGCAGGAAATCAGAATATCAAGGTATGCATCGGCTTGTCCGGAGGTGTTGATTCGAGCGTTGCAGCTCTTTTGCTGAAACAGCAGGGATATGATGTATTCGCATTATTCATGCAGAACTGGCATGATGCATCGACTACGCTCCATGGCGACTGCGAATGGGAGGAAGACCGCTTCGTTGCAGAAATGGTTGCGAGAAAGATCGGCATCCCTTTCTATTTTGTAGACCTGAGCAAAGAATACAGGCAGAGAGTAGTGGATTACATGTTCGACGAATACGAAAAAGGCAGAACGCCAAACCCTGATGTCCTGTGCAACCGAGAAATCAAGTTCGATGCGTTTCTGAAATGCGCGGAGAAACTGGGTGCAGACTACGTCGCCACAGGACATTACTGCAGAAAGGAGACAACAGAGGGACCGGACGGCAAGCCCGTTCACCGCATACTCGCAGGATCCGACCCGAACAAAGACCAGAGTTATTTCCTCTGCCAGCTCACACAGGAACAGCTTTCCAAAGCAATGTTCCCTATCGGAGACATAATCAAGCCCGAAGTCCGACGTCTCGCCCATGAAGCAGACCTGCCTTCTGCAGACAAGAAGGATTCACAGGGAATATGCTTTGTCGGAAAAGTAGATCTTCCGACCTTTCTCCAGCAGAAACTGAAACCCTGCGAAGGAGACATCGTCGAAGTATTCGACTCATATTATACTGACAATGAGCACTATGCCTTCATATCGGAAACATTGTCATCACTAACCTCAGACGGAGGCAAGGCACAGATGATAACCGAATACATATCGGAAGACAAGGCTGCCCCGTCATCCGCTCACGGCTGCCCATTCGATATGGAAAAGATTTCAGCACTGTCAGATGATATGTTCCTCAGACTGTCGGAGCCCGTACATTATGACATCCGTTTTGAAACCGAAACATACCGAAGCGGAAGAAAGCATATCAAGAAGACCCGTTACAAGGAGAATCCATACGGCAAGATCGTCGGCAGACACGACGGAGCCCAGTTCTACACAATAGGGCAACGCAAGGGACTGAACATCGGAGGACACAAAGACTCCGTGTTTGTCATAGAAACAGACATTCCTCGGAACATTATATTCGTCGGAGAGGGGCATACCCACAAAGGTCTCTCACACAGCTGTCTGCGCGTAGCTCCTGAAGAAATCCACTGGATCAGACCTGATCTCGAGATGGCGCCCGGCGAGATACGCAGATACAAAGTCCGCATAAGATACCGCCAGCCGCTTCAGGATGCTACTGTCATCATGCGCAGCAACGGCATGTACATACTTTTCGATACCCCGCAACGAGGAATAACTCCAGGACAGTTCGCCGTATGGTACGACGGTGACGAAATGATCGGCTCCGGCGTCATTTAGCCGCAGACAATCCGGCAAGATAACCGGTTGAAAAAGCAATCTGAAGATTATATCCGCCAGTATCGGCATCCAGATCGAGAACCTCACCCGCAAAATGAAGACCCGGCACAGTCTTGGACTCCAATGTCTTTGATGTCAGTTCATCCAGACTGATGCCCCCGGCTGTGATGACACACCTTTCATAACCAACATACCCGACTATCTCCATCTTCCAGTTCTTAAGCGTCTTTGCAAGGGTCTTATGGTCCAGATTGGGATGCAACCTTGTAAATCCCGGAATAAGAGACATAGGAAGAAGCCTGGTCAGCATTATCCTGAACCTGTCCTTGTAGAGTTTGTTCGAATTGCGTCTATCTTTCGAAATCTCATCCCAGAGGGAACGGATCCTCGAAGAGAGGTCCTCCATATCAACTGCTGGTTTCAGGTCGATCGAAGCCATGACCTTAGATCCGTTAGCCAATGCATTGACACACTTTCTGCTGACCTTGAAGCCTATAGGACCTTCCATGCCGCCATCTGTAAAATCGAGATCGCCAAATTCGCTCTGCACTTCATTTCCGTCGACAAAGATGCTGATACCAACATTCTTCAACTGATTGCCTTTCAAGAACTCACCTGTTTCAGAGAGAGGTGTATTACGGTCTATGTGTCCTTTATTTCCTTTTGAAGTATCGGGCGACGAAGGAATATCCTTATATCCTTTCGGAACAATTGCCGTCAGAGAAGGGAACAGAGGACGGACCGAATGTCCCAGTTCTTCAGCCCATCGGTATCCGTCTCCTGTCGAGCCTGTCTGGGGATAGGAAAGACCTCCTGTACATATGATAAGCTTGCTGCAGGAATAAGACGATCCGTCTGCACAAGCAAGCCGGAAACATGTATCCTTTTCAATCATCTTTACTTCCTTGCTGCAGATAATTTCCGCACCTGCATTACGAGCCGCCCTTGCCAGCGTGTCAACAACCTCAGAAGAAAGATGTGACGCAGGGAAAGCCCTGTCTCCGCGCTCGACGACAGTTTCAAGTCCGTTAGCCTCCATGAATTCAATCATCTTTTCAGACGTCAGGTTATAGAACGAAGGCTTCAGGAAATTCGGCTTAGGGTGGACATGAGAGGAAAATTCATTCCACTGCTTGAGATTCGTGAAGTTGCATCGACCCTTTCCTGTTATCATTATCTTTCTTCCCGGACGAGGCATCTTTTCAAGAACAATGACCCTGCCTTGCACTCCTCTCCTTGCATATGTTCCTGCGGCTCCTGCTGCCGCCATCATTCCTGCGGCACCGCCACCGATTACAATAATATCTGCAGAATGGTTTTCCATATTAATTGAAATTTATCTATATTTGCAATCCCTTGTAAAAGGAGTTACGTTGCCACTTTAGCTTAGTCGGTAGAGCATCGCATTCGTAACGCGAAGGTCGTGGGTTCGAATCCCATAGGTGGCTCGAAATCAATCAGCCTGACGGCTGACAATATGGTATTCTATCATGCGGGCGATAGCTCTCTGGCATACAGGACAGAAGCTTTCGACCGCATTTGTCTTCATACGGCAGTCCGGGAACGGACGGTAAACGCCTTTTGACTGATACCCTGCTCCTTCATAAACGCCGATCATCGAATCCATGCCGACTCCTTCATGGAAACTCTCCCATATGTTTCCTTGAACCGGGGCAGTAGGTATGCCTATCACCTTAGGCAGCATATCATCCCACTTTGAAGTAAAGTCAAAGAGCGTCGTTATGTTCTGCTCCCATGGTTCGCAATCCGGATAATAATATTCCACGAACTGATCGTCATAATAATACTCATCAGCAAGACCGGCAAAGCTATGACCGAATTCATGCACCACTACCGGTCTGAAAGAGACATGGCCTGCCGTAGTCAGCGTATATGAATTGTAAATGCCTCCTCCGCCATAAGTATCTGTATTTGCAAGAATTACAATATGTTCATATGGAATTCCACACAATCTGTCATGCATCTGTCTCAGACGGAGAGTGGTCAGATACCTGTCCATATAGAATGTGTTGAAATGGGAGGAAAGAGCAGTCTTCTTCCACTCTCCTTTGCCCGGCACACTCACTCCGCTTTCTTCTGAAGAAAGTGCTACCGCAACAAAATTGAAACGGTCCTGATATTGTCCGAACGGCTCATGGGCAAGTATAGCTTCCATAGCCACCTTTGCATCCGCATAAAATTTATCAGCTTCATCTGCTGTATATCCCTCTGCTACAATTGCGACATCAATACAATCATTGACATCACCTCCCTGGTGGAGGTATCTGTGAGGAGGTATTACCGGATCCATACGACGGATAAGTATATCAGACGGAAGAACATTGTGGGATAAAGAGGCAGATACGCCGCCTCTGAAATCATACAGTTCCACTTCCACAACAGCCTCGGCTGAAGGCATCGGAAGAAGGAAAACATTCTCAAAAGCCTTGCGCACATGGGTTGCTTCCTCAGTGGTCTGCCACTCCTGGAAAAGAGTGGAAAAACTCTGGCGCCAGATAACCTTTCCGGTAGCCTTGTCCGTCATGCTTATCTGACCGTTCCCCCTGACAGGGACTTTGTCAAGATTCACACGTCTTCCTGCCCATCCGTCAAAACAGGACATCTCGTCGAGAGAAATCTCCTGCGCTTTGTCGGTACCGGAGAAAATATAGTCAATTCTCAAGGTCTGGTCCTGAGCCAAGGCCACAGATGACACTGCCGCCATTATCAATATCATCAAAATGTGTTTCATAAGATTTCAGATTTTTGCAGCACAGTTGATTCCGTCAAGAGCGGAAGAAACGATGCCTCCCGCATATCCGGCACCTTCGCCACATGGATAAAGTCCTGCAATCTGAGTATGTTCCAATGTATCCGGATCCCTCGGTATGCGGACAGGTGAGGATGTCCTGGACTCCACTCCAAGAAGAAGTGCATCATTGGTATAATATCCGTGCATCTTTTTGTTGCCGATCTGAGGGAAAGCATATTTCAATCTCAAAGACACATGTTCCGGAAGAAGTTCGTGAAGAGGAGCATTCGCCGCACCCGGATGATATGATGTCTGAGGCAGACCGCTTGACGGTATCCTGCGGCAGAAATCCATCATCCTCTGGGCTGGAGCCTTCAATGATCCTGTATACTCGAACATCCTCCTTTCGACATCTTTCTGGAACTGAAGAAGGGCAAGAGGACCATGCTTGGCATATTCAGGGAAATCTTCCGGCTCGATCTGAACCACGACACCGGAATTAGCCCACTTGGAATTACGTGCAGAATTAGACATTCCGTTGAGGACAAGTTCTCCTTCCGCCGTTGCTGCGGGTACAAGTATTCCTCCGGGACACATGCAGAATGAGAATACTCCCCTGCCCTCGATCTGAGTCACGAACGAATACTCGGCAGTCGGCATGAAGGGCTGATATTTACCATGGTACTGGATCTTGTTTATCAGAGACTGGGGATGCTCGACGCGGACACCAAGAGCAAAGCCTTTCGCCTGTATCTCCCAACCTTTACGGTCAAACATTTCATATATATCGCGGGCAGAATGTCCTGTGGCCAGGATTACCTTGCGGGATGAGTAGACTTCTCCTGAAGAAACCGTCACATCGAAAGAACCGTCACCTTTCTTCGCAATGTCCGTAACGCGTGAATCAAAATGATACTCTCCGCCATACTCTGTGATACATTTCCTGATATTCTCTACCACAACAGGAAGCTTGTCGCTTCCTATATGAGGGTGGGCATCTATCAGAATTGACGGATCTGCACCGAAACGGACAAGCTGATGGAGAACTTCACGTATATCCCCCCTCTTGGACGAACGTGTATAAAGTTTGCCGTCCGAGAATGTACCTGCACCGCCTTCACCGAAACAATAGTTGGAATCAGGATTCACCAAGCCCTCCCTCGACAGCTTTGCCATATCATATTTACGAGCATGCACATCCTTTCCTCTCTCGAGAATCACCGGCTTCAGACCGCGCATCAGCAGTCTCAAGGCTGCAAACATTCCTGCCGGTCCCGCTCCGACAATTATTACGGGCTCTGCAGCAGAAACATCCTTGTATTCTTCAAGAACATATTCCGGCATGACTTCATCAGGCTTGTATAATTCAATCCTGTAACGGTAAAGGATATCATTTCGTGCATCTATTGAACGACGCATGATACGGTATCTGACCTGGGTCTGTGCTTTCGGAGACAAACCTAAAGCCTTGATTGCGGCATTCCTAATCTCTTCTTCCGAGAGTTCCTTGCCTAATTTGCATGTAATTTCTATTTCTTTCATAATTGATTGGTTGGATTGCCGGTCAAGCCGGCAATGACGGCATCAGAATTCAGCAAGACGGCTGACGGGTGCCACATCAAGAGAAGAGCGCTCGCCGTTCTGATAATGGAACCATCCGGCTATCGCAATCATGGCCGCATTGTCAGTTGTGAACTTGAACTCCGGAAGATATACCTCCCATCCTCTCTTGCGTCCTTCTTCCTGCATGCGGCTTCGAAGACCGCTGTTGGCAGAAACTCCTCCTCCAATGGTTATATGCCTGATACCGGTATGCTTGGCCGCCTTGATAAGCTTATCCATCAGTATATCGATGAGAGCCTTCTGGAAACTTGCGCATATATCCGCCTTGTTCTTCTCCATGAATTCAGGATCCAGAGCCATCTGATCACGTACAAAATACAGCAAAGACGTCTTTATGCCGCTGAAGCTGTAGTCAAAGCCCGGAATATGAGGCTTTGAGAACTTGTATTTCAAAGGATCACCTTCCTTAGCCAGACGGTCCACTATCGGGCCTCCAGGATAACCGAGTCCCATCATCTTCGAACATTTGTCGAATGCCTCGCCCACTGCATCATCTATCGTCTGACCCAGGATTTCATACTCAAGCGGACTGTTCACACGCACTATCTGGGAATTGCCTCCGGATACGAGAAGACACAGATACGGAAACTCGTGCTGCCGGTTATCACCGTCATACTGCTTTATGAAATTGGCAAGGATGTGTCCCTGAAGATGGTTCACTTCAACCAAAGGCTTGTCAAGCGACATAGCCAGACCTTTTGCGAAAGAAGTACCGACAAGAAGAGAGCCCAGCAGCCCCGGCCCCCTTGTAAAAGCGATTGCAGTTATATCTTCCGCCTTTATTCCGGCTCGGGAAATCGCCTCGCTGACTACAGGGACGATATTGACCTGATGTGCCCTGGAAGCAAGTTCCGGTATCACTCCGCCATATGCCTTATGCACATCCTGACTTGCCAGGACATTAGACAGAAGAAACCCGTCCCTGATCACAGCCGCAGAAGTATCGTCACACGACGATTCTATTCCTAAAATAATGTCTGCCATATAGTTACAATTAAAGCGCCCATGTCTTGAAACAAATTAAAACGAAGGCATGTTTTATGCTTTGCATTACATCGGCAAAAATACGGATTTTATCCGATATTTTTACTATTTTTGCAAGTTGGAGAATAAAAAGGATATCAGACCATAAAACGATTCATCAAAATATTCTGGCGATTCATTGTAGCGACAGTCAGCATCTTGTTTGCGGTAGCACTTACAATACAGCTTCCGCAGGTGCAGACGTTCGTCACAGACAAGGTTGCAAGCAGCCTGTCAGAAAGATTTGACGGAGATATCCGGATCGAAAAAGTCCATTTCAAACCTTTCACAACCCTTATACTCAGAAATGTCAGTATCACTGACAGGAATCCTGTTTCAGATCCGCAGAACCCCGACCTGGAACCTGCAGATACTCTGTTCCGTGCCAGATATATCATTGCAAGATTCACTCTTGAAGGTCTGTTTGAACACGAAGGCATCCTCTTGAACAAGCTGTTCGTCGAAGACGGTCTGATGAATCTCGTCATAGAAGACAAGGCAGATAACGGAGATGGTGATACCGCAACCGACAATCTCTCCAGAATCTTCCGTATAGGAAAGCCTGAAGCCCAAGAGGAAAACGACAAAGAGCTTTTCCATATCAAGAAAGTGGAAATCAGCAACATGCGCTTCACCATGAGAAGCTGTCAGGCAGAAAGGCTCCAGTTCAGCCAGGGAGGCATCGACTGGAATGACATTGACATACGGAACATAAACATCAATGCCCGTGAACTGATGTTCAAGGGAGGCATAATGTCAGGAACAGCGGAAAAGATCTCTTTCAGGGAAAAGACCGGATATGTCGTGGAATCCATAAGCGGTTCTGCAAAAGTAGGAAGAGGAAAGACCATAATAGAAAATTTCCAGATACATGACCTCTGGTCAGACCTGTATCTTACTTACTTCATGCTGAGCTATAAAAACGTCCTGGCTTTTCAGGACTTCATCAACGATGTCAAGATCGATGCGGAGCTGACCGAGAGCCATCTTGACTTCAAGACGCTCTCATATTTCGCCCCTGAACTGAAGGGTAACGCACTCAAAGCGGATATATCCGGAAATATGTCCGGATACATTGATGGCTTCAACTTCAACAATTTCTCATTCCTTTCAGACGCCGGAGGTTTTTCAGGAACGGCGAGCGGAAACATAACAGGCCTGCCTGACATTGAAACGGCAGTATTGGACGTAGACCTCAAGAACTTTAATATCACGAGTCGGGGACTCACTGACTTTCTTGCAGAATGGACAAGCGAGGAAAGCAAGCCGGACCTGAGCGGATATGCGCCAGGCGTAGAATTCAATATAAACGCCATAGGTTCAGGTACATTGAATGATCTTGACCTGAAGACAGATGTTGTTTCTTCTTCCGGCAGCATAAATGCAGATATAAACCTTTCCGATCTGCTTTCACAGGAAAACGCCATAGGCATAGCAGGCAAGGTGCGGACAAAGGACCTGAATATCGGCAAGATGATAGGAGTGAAACTTCTCGGTCCTACCACACTTGGAACCGGCTTCAACGCAAGAATCGGCATGAACGGCAATCCTTCTGAAGTAAAGATCGACACAATGAAGGTCGACCGCCTCCACGCAAACGGTTATGATTACAGCAACATCACCGCTTCAGGAACCATCGCCTCAGACAGTTTCAATGGAGGAATCGTTGCGAACGACCCGAATTTCAATTTCATCTTCCAGGGTATCTTCGCTTTGTCGGCAAAGACACAGAATGCAAAATACCAGTTCTTCACCAACATCGGCTACGCCGACCTTTACGCTTTGAATCTGGACAAGAGAGGTACATCCAAACTGAGTCTGAGAGCCAACGCCGACTTTACCAAGGCAAATACCGGCGATATAAAAGGACGTATAGAGATCGATGACCTGAACATGGAGAACAGTCTCGGAAGACATGACATCGGCAAGATCGCCCTTAACTCGTACAGCAGCGGTAACACTAATGTGATCCGCATGAATTCCAGATTCGCGACAGGCAACTACACAGGTTCGGCGCCTGTAACGGAATTCGTCAAGGATCTGGTCAATATTACGATGAAGAAGGAGCTCCCTTCTCTCTTCGAAGATCCGTCATACACATGGAGCGGAAACAATTACAGCGTGAACTTCAAGTTCAGCAATTCAGGTGACCTGCTCACTTTCGTATTACCTGGTCTTTACATTGAAGAGGGAACATCAATCACAGCATCCATCAACAGAAAGGGCAGATTCACAGCCAACCTCAAGTCCAACAGGCTTGCATATCGAAAGAATTACCTCAAGAACATCAAGTCCACCTTCGACAACTCAAACGATGCTCTCAGCGTCAAGATGAGCAGCGAAGAGATCAAGCTTGCTTCCATATCCGTAAAAGACAATCATCTGACACTTCATGGTGAAGATGACAAGATCGGTCTGAGGTTTGACTACGATAATCACAGCGAACTGGCCAACAACGGAGAGATAATCCTGAACGGTCTGCTGTCAAGAGATGAAGACGGAGCAGGAATAGACCTGAACATCCTGCCGTCGTCCGTATATATCAATAACAAGAAATGGCAGATCACGGATTCCCGTATTGCGGCAAAATCGAAAGAATTCGATGTGAGGTCATTCTCTCTTCTGTCAGGTGACGAGGAAATCTTCCTGAACGGAAAGATATCGAAGGAGAATGTTGATACTCTCAACATGAACCTCAACAGGTTCGACATTTCGCTTTTCAATGAAGCGATCGGCAAAGACGTTGGTGTCAAAGGAATAGCCACAGGAATAGTACAGCTGACATCTCCGATGAAGGAGAAAGGTCTGCTTATCGATATGATATGCGACTCGACCTATATAGCATCAGCTCCACTTGGAGTAGTCACGGTCGGCAGTCGCTGGAATGAAACCGACCAGAATTTCGATGTATTCATCAGAAACGAGCTGGAAAACCGCAACAACCTGAACATCTACGGAACATTTGCTCCAAGAAACAATCATATCGATGCCATAGCACAGCTTGACAGCATGCGGGTGGATTACCTTCAGCCATTGCTTACCGATGTGTTCAGCACACTGAACGGTCGGGTATCCGGTTCACTTGACATCAGCGGTCCGCCATCAAGGCTCAAGATCAAGAGCAGTGACACAAGACTTGACGAAGGCTTGTTCAGGATAGCGTATACAAACGTTCCATACCATATCGACGGTCCGTTCCACATCGACCATACCGGAGTATATTTTGATGACATCAGTATAAAGGACGATTATACTGGAACCGGAAGCCTTACAGGAAGCATCAACTGGGACCACTTCAAGAACATGAGATTCAATACTCATATCAGCATAAACGAAATCGAGGGAATCAATCTTGACGAGGAACAGAGCGAGGACTTCTACGGAAGAGTGTTCGGAACAGGAAACATCCACATAACAGGTCCTATGAATTCGATCCTGCTCAATGTTGATGCAGTAACTGCAAAAGACGGAAGACTGAACATACCTCTTGACAATGCCGCCACAGCAGGCAAGGTCACAAACATATTGAGCTTCAAGGAGGAAGAGACATTCGTAAGGATCGACCCGTACGAAGCAATGATGATTCAGATCGACGAATCAGAAAAATCGGCTGAAGAGTTCACCGTCAATCTCAAGTTAAACGCTCAGCCGGAAGTAGAAGTATATGTCGAGCTTGACAAGGCAAGCGGTAATGTCATTTCTGCAAGAGGTAACGGACTGATCGACCTTGTTGTCAGAGATGAGGATTTCAGCATAAACGGTGACTACATAATCTCCAGCGGAAACTGCAAATTCGCAGCCATGGGACTTGTCAGCCGTGACTTCCAGATCGAGGACGGAAGCACCATCCATTTCAATGGAGACATTATGGACAGCGACCTCAACATAAATGCAGTATACAAGACCAAGGCATCGCTGTCTACCCTGCTTGCAGACGAGGCTTCGGTAGCCAATAACAGAACCGTCAACTGCAAGGTCAGCATAACGGAGAAACTCAGCAATCCTCAGATCGGTCTTGACATTGATGTTCCGGATCTGAACCCTATGATCAAGTCGAGAGTTGAAAGCGCACTCAGTACTGAGGACAAGATACAGAAGCAGTTCATCTGGCTTCTCGTTTCCGGCAGCTTCCTTCCTGACGAAGAGTCCGGAGTCGTCAACAATACGACTGCACTGTATTCGAATGCGGCATCCGAACTTATCGCCAACCAGCTGAACAATATTTTCGAAAAGCTTGATATTCCTCTTGACCTCGGTCTCAACTACCAGACCAATGAAACAGGAAATGACCTGTTCGACGTAGCCGTATCCACCCAGCTGTTCAACAACAGGGTGGTGGTCAACGGCAACATCGGTAACAAACAGTATACGACAAGCGGTTCCCAGAATGATGTTGTAGGTGACCTCGACATAGAGATCAAGCTGAATAGAGCCGGAGCATTCAGAGCCCTGCTGTTCTCACATTCCGCAGACCAGCTGTCAAATTACCTTGACAACTCTCAGAGAAACGGTGTCGGTATCATGTACCAGACGGAGTTCAACTCCCTGAAGACATTCTTCCGCAACATGTTCGCTAAAAAAGCAAAAAGAAAGGAAGCAAAGCTTAAGGAGGAGCAGGACATGCTTCAGAGCGAGAAAGTCGAGATCAGCATAAAGCGACCTGAAAACACAGCAAACGACAACCCCGAAGAAAATGGCAGAAAACAAAGGTAAACTGTATCTGATTCCTTCTCCACTAGGAGAAAACGATCCATCCGAAGTCATCCCGATGCCGGTTCTGAATTCTCTTGGAAGATTCAGGACCTTTGTCGTAGAAGAAATACGCACGGCAAGACGTTACCTTTCCAAGGC
>JAFVMQ010000117.1 GCA_017506825.1 Bacteroidales bacterium | reverse complement strand
TCCTTCGGGCAAGTCCGGCAAGGAGGCTCTCCGAAACATTTCTCCAAGTATCCAGGAGTTCAAGCCTAATGTGATGCTTTCTGTTCCTACTCTTGCCAAGAATTTCAAGAAGAGCATCGAGACTTCCATCGCAAAGAAGGGCCCGACTGTCGAAAAACTTTACAACTTCGCTCTCAAGAATGCGATCGCATATAATAAGGAAGGCTATAATAAGGGAACACAGTTCGTGGATATCTTCCGTAAACCTCTCATGCTTCTCTTTGACAAGCTTATCTTCAAGGCAGTGCGTGAAGGTCTTGGCGGTCAGATGAAGTTCTTTGTAGGCGGAGGTGCCCTCCTCGACATAGACCTTCAGCGTTACTACTACGCAATCGGTATTCCTATGTACCAGGGTTACGGTCTTTCAGAAGCAACTCCTATCATTTCTGCAAACTCACCTGAAAGACATATATTCGGATCATCAGGTAAGGTGGTTTCTCCTATGGAAATCAAGATTCTTGATGCAGACGGAGTTGAGCAGCCTTTCGGTTCGAAGGGAGAAATCTGCATCAAGGGTGAGAATGTGATGGCAGGTTACTGGAAGAATCCTAAGGCTACGGCAGATACTATCGTTGACGAGTGGCTCCATACCGGTGACATGGGTTACATGCGTGATGCCGAGATGCTTTATGTTGTAGGTCGATTCAAATCTCTTCTTATCGCTGCAGACGGTGAGAAGTATTCTCCAGAGGGAATCGAGGAGAACCTTGTCGAGAGTTCAAAGTACATTGATGGCGCAATCCTCCACAACAGCCAAGATCCTTACACTATCGCTCTCATCACTCCTAACAAGGAGGCTCTCAAGGCTTACGCAAAGGGTCTCGGTCTCGATCCTTCAACAAAGGAGGCTAAGGTCAAGATGCTTGAGCTTCTCCAGGATGAGGTAAATATGTACCGCAAGGGCGGTCGCCTCTATGGTGAGTTCCCTGAAAGATGGCTTCCTGCTGCTGTCTGTGTGCTTCCAGAGCCTTGGACTGAGCAGAACCATTTCCTTAACAGTTCTATGAAGGTTGTCCGCGGAAGAGTGGAGGAGGCTTACAAGGCAAATATGGAATTTGCATATACACCTGAGGGCAAGAACATTGTCAATGACATGAACCTCGCTTCTCTTTAGTAAATAAAGCCGAAGACCCTTATACTTCGAAGACGTTGGCTCCCGAAAAGGGTCGTGAGTGCCTTTAGAGAAAGTCCAGTGGACTTTCGTGCACGAGCAGCAGGGCTTTAGCCCGCCGGTCAGGACCCACTAGTGGGGAGGATCTTCGAAGTATAAGGGCCTTCGGCTTTTCTCTGAAAAGATTATCTCTCCGGTTCAAAATATTCTTTACCTACGCCGCAGGCAGGACATGTCCAGTCTGCAGGAAGGTCTTTGAAAGGAGTGCCGGGGTCGATTCCGTTTTCCGGATCTCCTTCTTCAGGATCATAGACCCATCCGCATGTAACGCATACATATTTCTGCATATCCTTTTCATCTTCCATGATGGCTTCTGCCATCATTTCTGTGAACCCGTCTCTTGTCGTTTCCGCAACTACTACTGTCTCTTCTATGTATTTCGGATCGGGTTCATGCATCCTTTCCACAACCTTCTTCCAGTCGATAAGCTCCCAGCAGTTGTCTACGAATGCCGCTCTCCTGTTGCGGTAGTCGATATAGTAGGCATGTTCCCACACGTCGATTGTCAAAAGCGGTTTCAATCCTGCTCTCATCGGGTTGCCTGCGTTTGATTCCTGGATGATGTGCAGTTTTCCGTCACCGTCCTGGGCAAGCCAGGCCCAGCCTGATCCGAAGATATCAGTGGCAGCTTTCTTGAATTTCTCCTTGAATGTCTCGACAGATCCGAAGTCTCGGATGAGGTAATCCTTGAGCTCCAGAGGCATTGGTTCAGGTTTTGGGGTGAGGGAGTTGAAGAAAAAGGTATGGTTCCATACCTGTGCGGCATTGTTGAAGACGGGACCTGATGCCGTCAGTATTATGTCTTCAAGGGACATTTCTGCATAAGGAGTTCCTTCGCAGAGGCGGTTCAGGTTGTCGATGTAGGTCTGAAGGTGTTTGCCGTAATGGTACTCGATGGTCTCCTGACTCATCTTTGGCTCCAATGCATCCGGTGCATATGGCAGCGGGGGTAACGTATAGATCATATTCGTGTCTGTTTGAAAGTTCATCCGAACACAAACAACTTTCGGACCGAGGGAGTTTTATATGCCTGACTGTCCGTGATCTAGTGCGTGAAGATGAATCCGAAGTAGATTCGAGGCCCCATCGGGCGGTTAAGTCCGTCTTTGTTGACCGCAAGAAGCCAGTCTGCCTTAAGGGTGAGATGGAGAGCTTCTCCTGCAGCATATTCTACTCCTATGAACGGGTCGAAGGCAAAGAACGGCTTCTTGTTGTATACTGCCGATCCTTCCGGTTTCCAGTCGTGCTTGTTTCCTTCGAAGATATAGAATGCAGTTTTCATACCTCCTCCGACCGAGGCTCCTATATAAGGATGGAACTTTCCGACTTTCCAGTACCAGTCTCCGAGAAGTCCTGTCCAGAATACTTTGTTGAAACTGCCGTCCGCAATGTCCTTCTTAAGTCCCATATTGGAAAAATATCCTTCGAATCCTGCGCGGAAGTGGTTTGAAAGATGCAGCTTGGCAACACCTCCTATGCCGAAGGTTGTTCCTGACGCATTGTAATTGAAGGGGTTGTCGCATCCGCTGAGGTAACCGGTATGGACCATCATTCCTCCAGAGAATCCTTTGATCGCTTTTTTGTCTGAATCTCCGCCATATGCGGTAACGGCTGTGACAGCCGCAAGAATTATCAAAATTATTGTCCGTTTTATCATAGCGGTGCAAATTTAATTAAAAAGGCTTGTTTTGCTTAAAAATTTACTTAAAAATTTGGAAATTGACTTTTAATCCTTAACTTTGTCTCAGACATCAGAAATTATTTTCGTGTCTATTTGTTAAGTTCGTTTTATATACGGCAGGCATCCTTGGGGAGGGATGCCTGCTATTTTTATTTATATATAAGTTGAATGGCTGTCCGTGTTGTTTTTTTTCGTAACTTAGGCGCGGTTTTGCAAAAAATGCAGAATATTAACATTAAAACTTAAATACAATGAACAAAAACAAGACAAACTGGGTAGCAGTCCTCACGATGATGTTCCTTTTCGGAATGATCGCTTTCGTAACAAATCTTGCTGCTCCTATCGGAGTTATCTGGAAGCAGGCTCCTGGTATCGAAGGCTCAAATTTCTGGGGCATGATGGGTAATATGATGAACTTCCTGGCGTATGCCTTCATGGGTATCCCGGCAGGTAAGCTTATCACAAAAGTTGGTTATAAGAAGACCACCCTCATCGGTGTGGGTGTAGGTCTTGTAGGTGTTTTCGTACAGTTCCTTTCAGGCAAGGTAGGAGTAGGCGCAACACTCGCCGGACTTCCTGCAAACTTCTTCGTATATCTCCTTGGAGCATTCGTATGCGGATTCTCAGTATGTATCCTCAATACAGTTGTGAACCCTATGCTCAACCTTCTCGGTGGTGGTGGAAACAAGGGTAACCAGCTCGTTCAGATCGGTGGTACATTCAACTCGCTCATGGGTACGCTGACCCCTATGCTCGTAGGTGCGCTCATCGGCTCGGTTACAAAGGATACTGTCATCACAGACGTCAACCTCGTTCTTTATATCGCGATGGGCGTATTCGCTGCAACATTCGCTATCCTTACATTCGTTCCATTCGTGGAGCCTGAGCAGGAGAAGAACGATATTTCAGT
The DNA here is from genome assembly GCA_017506825.1 of Bacteroidales bacterium. Taxonomy (GTDB): domain Bacteria; phylum Bacteroidota; class Bacteroidia; order Bacteroidales; family UBA932; genus Cryptobacteroides. The sequence continues at coordinate 1,828 of JAFVMQ010000117.1, read as the reverse complement.
GAAGTCTCTCTTCGAGTACCGTCACCTTGTGTTCGGTGTCATTGCAATCTTCCTTTATGTAGGTGTCGAGGTAGGTATCCCTGGTACAATGAACTTCTATCTTACCGATACTCTCGGAACTGCCAATGCAGCTACAACGGCAGGTTTCGTTGCCGGAACTTACTGGTTCCTCATGCTTATCGGACGTTTCGTATCAAGCCTTATCAGCGGTAAGGTGTCAAGCCGTACTCAGCTTGCAGTTACCAGCGCAACAGCAATAGTTTTCCTCGTAATCGGTATGTTTACCACTGAGATCCAGGCTTCAATGCCAGTGTTTACAGGATCAGGCTTCGGTATGGCTCAGGTGCCTCTTACTGCTGTCCTCTTCGTTCTCTGCGGTCTCTGCACATCAGTTATGTGGGGTGCGATCTTCAATCTCGCAGTCGAGGGACTCGGCAAGAAGTCGGCTGCCGCTTCCGGTCTCTTCATGACAATGGTTATCGGCGGTGGTATCCTTCCTCTCGTTCAGAACGCAATCGCTGACGCAACAACATATATGCTCAGCTACTGGATCCCTGTTGCAGCCCTTGCATACATCTGCTGGTTCGCTCTCGTAGGATCAAAGGTTAAGAAGACTAACAACTAAAACATAATAACACAATGGATTCAACATTTGTAGTAGGTATTGACGTAGGAGGACAGACCTCCAAGATCGGTGTCGTAGACGCAAGAGGTACTGTGCTTGCTCAGACAGTTATCCGTACTGACACATATGACGAAATCGGACCTTATATCGCAGAACTTGCTGAGGCTGTAAAGAAGCTTATCAGAGAGTCCGGTACAGAAGGAAAGGTAAGAGGTATCGGAGTAGGTGCTCCTAACGGCAACTATTATACAGGAACAATCGAGAATGCTCCAAACCTTCGCTGGGGACATAACAAAGTAGAGTTCTCCAAGCTTCTTTCTGAAGCAATGGACGGTCTCCCTGTAGCTCTTACAAACGATGCAAATGCTGCAGCTGTAGGTGAAATGACTTACGGTGCGGCAAGAGGTATGAAGAACTTCATCATGATCACCCTCGGAACAGGTGTAGGTTCAGGTATCGTGATCAACGGCGAGGTTGTATATGGACATGACGGTTTTGCAGGTGAGCTTGGTCACGTAGCTGCTGTCCGCAACAACGGACGTACATGCGGTTGCGGCAAGACAGGATGTCTTGAGACTTATGCTTCTGCAACAGGTGTAGCGCGTACAGCTCGCGAGTGGCTTGAGCTTTCAGACGAGCCTTCAGTTCTCAGAAGTCTTGATACAATCGCTTCAAAGGATGTTTACGAGGCAGCAAAGGACGGCGACAAGCTTGCTCTCAAGATCTTCGAGTTTACAGGCAAGATCCTCGGTCGCTCATTCGCTGACTTCATTGCATTCAGCTCTCCTGAGGCAATCGTTCTCTTCGGCGGTCTTGCTCGTGCAAAGGAATTCCTCACAGAGCCTATCGAAGAGGCTATGAATGCAAATGTTCTTCCTTTGTGGAGAGGTAAGGTAAAGCTTATCTATTCTCAGCTCAAGGAGTCAGATGCTGCCATCCTCGGCGCTTCTGCCCTCGCATGGGAACTCTAATACCATCGGAGGTTCTATTATAGGTATCGACCAGAGGAGTCGACCAGAGGAGTCGACCAGAGGAGTTGACCTCGTGGATTTTTCGGGAGACAGTCCGTTCGGGCTGTCTCCTTGTTATTTTGATTTTGAAAGACGGCACCCCCGCTGACACCCCCGTCTTCGCCCCCTTTTCTATTCTCCGTATCTTCCTTCCTATCTTCGTCTCTTCCTGTCTTCGCCCCTTTTCTGTTCT
>JAFVMQ010000116.1 GCA_017506825.1 Bacteroidales bacterium | reverse complement strand
CCATACGCTCATGAACTTCATTCCCGCCATATTCGGATCGTCAGACATCTGACCTGAAGTCATCTTAGAATAGAAGAACATCGTAACAGCCATCAGAAGTGCGAACAACGAAAGATGGTCTCCCAAAAGCGGAACATTCACACCGAAATCAATGATAGAGTCATATGCACTGAGGTCATCAGCCCAAAGGAACTTCTGCTGACGGAGCTCGATAGATGCCGGGAAGAAACGGAACATGGCGAAGAGGATAGGCATCTGGAGCAGCATTGGAAGACATCCTCCTGCAGGACTGACTCCGGCTTTCTGATAGAGATCCATTGTCGCCTGCTGCTTCTTCATAGCATCCTTCTCATTAGGATACTTCGCATTGATCTTATCCATCTCCGGTTTAAGCACCTGCATGACAGCAGATGACTTGTAAGACTTGATGGTAAGCGGAGATATGAGAAGCTTGATAAGGATCGTCATGATAAGGATCACGATTCCGTAATTGCTGATGAACCTTCCGAGCAGGTCAAATGAAGGGATGATCACAAGACGGCTGAACCACGCTACCAGCCATCCACCGAGAGGGATTATCTTCTCGTACTTCTGATCGTAGCTCTTGAGTGTCTTGTAGTCGTTAGGACCGAAATAGAACTCATACGGGATGACGATATCAGAGGAGCCTGGCTGGAAGTTCGAGCGGAGCTTTGCCGCGCATGCCATCAGCTTGCCTTCATTCTTATACTCGTTCTCAGAATAGAAATCAATGCTGAGGTCAGCAGAAGCAAACTCGTCCTTTGATGTCATGATAGCAGAGAAGAACTGCTGCTGGAAAGCAAACCATTTCATCTTCGTATCAACCCTCTTGCTTCCGTCACGTCCTCTGCCGATGATTTCAGGTTTCTTGTCTCCAGAGAAGTAATAGTTCAACTTTGAATACTGTGTCTCATTCTTGAAACCTTTCTCAAGTCTCGGAACAATCAGAGACCAGTCGATATCAAGCATCGATACGTTACGCGGAATAAGGTCCTGCATTCCAACAAACGACAGTTCGTTTGCCACCATATAGCTTCCTTCAGAAAGACTGTATTTCTGCTGGACATATCCGCCATTGGCAAACGGAAGACGCATCACGATGCTCGAGTCAGTCACTGCTGCCACCTGGAAGACAAAATCTTTGGTATTGATATTCTCACCGGCAAAAACATTTACACCATACTGGCTGTAACCCGGCTTTACAAGGTAGAGCGCTGTGCTGTCATACGTCATATAGTCTTTGATCTTCACCGAATAAGGCTGCGCGCCTCTTGTGGTGAACTCGATTTCCATCTTGTCGTTTGAAAGCTTGTAGAATGACTCGCTTGCGAGTCTGGCCTCTGTCAACATGCTGTCCTTGTAGGCCGGCATTGTAACTACCTTCACATCATCCGCAGCAACACCTTCCGCCTGTTTCATAGAGTCCATGGCCATCGCAGCCATCTGCTCGACTCTTGCGATGGAGTCAAGCTGCGCCTGAGCTATCCTTCGCTGTGTTTCCTGTTTTGACTGATACGACATGAATCCAAACATGATCAAGCCGATCAGTACAAAACCGATCAAATTACTTTTATTCATCTATCTACACTAATAATTATTCCTGTTCTTCAGTCTCGTTGAGAACTCTGATCTGGTCTGCCAGAGACTTGAGTTCCGCCTTTGCTGTTTCAATTCTTTCCTGCATCTGCTTGATCAGAGGCTCAGAGTTCTTCGACATTGAGAAGAAACCGATATTGTTCTCATATGTAACGATATCCTGCTCAAGCTGGTTGTACTTCTGGATAAGACGGTCTTTCTCAGACAACTGAGGTCTGCCGCCACGTCCTCTGCGCGCTCCGCGTCCGTTGTTAGGGAACTTCTCCTGGAGAGCAGCCTTATAGGCCTGGGCGATATTGTCCTTCTCCTTGAACGGAACAAATCCGATTTCCTGCCATCTTGCCTGGAATGCCTGCATCGCCTCATGGTCTGCAGTCTCATCACCGGTAAGAGCATATGCCTTTATCTCTTCAACAAGACGCTGCTTTGCCTTGAGGTTTCCGTAGAAATCATTCTCCGGCTTCGCATTCTTGTCTCTTTCAGCAAAGAACTCGTCACATGCTGCGCGGAATCTCTTCCAGAGCTGCTCCGACTTCTTTCTTGGCACAGCTCCGATCTCTTTCCACTGCTTCTGAAGTGCGATGAACTGATCCGTAGCCTTCTTCCACTCTGTACTTGACTTCAACGCCTCAGCAGCCTCGCAGAGAGAGATCTTCTTCTCAAGGTTCTGGTTGATGCTGTCCTTGTAGTCATTATAGAATTCGCGCTTGCGGCCATAGAACTTGTCGCATGCTGCGCGGAAGCGGTCATATATCTTCTGGTTATCCTTCTTAGAAGCAAAGCCGATAGTCCTCCACTCTTTCTGGATATCCTCGATCTCCTTAGAGAAAGCATTCCATTCGTTAGAGTTAGAAACCTCTCTTTCAGCGATCTCTTCAACCTTCTCGCAAAGAACGGTCTTCTTTGCAAGGTTCTCAGCCTGCTGTTCCTTCATTCCTTCAAAGAATGCCTGATACTTCTTGTTGATTACAGCTGTAGCAGCCTTGAAACGGTCCCAGATCTGGTCACGGTATTCCTTAGCGACAGGACCGAACTCCTTCCACTGTTCGTGGAGCTTCTGGAGTTCACGAAACGCCTCGATCACATTAGGATTTTCAGCAAGCTTCTCGGCGAGTTCGCAGAACTGCTCCATAGCCTCAAGGTTCTTCTTGAAATCAAGGTCACGAAGCTCCCTGTTGATCTTCACCATATCATAGAACTGCTCCACATAAAGCTGATATGTTTCATTGATATTCCTGTAGCTTGTTGCAGGAACAGGACCGATAGCCCGCCACCTGTTCTGGATCTCACGGAATTCAGGGAACGTGGCATTCACATCCTCCTGCTTTTCGAGAAGTGCCTTGAGATCTGTTATCACAGCCTCCTTGAGAGCAAGATTCTGCTCTCTCTCCTTTTCAAGCTGCCTGTTATATTCGGCACGCTCTTTCTTATAACGGTTATATATTTCCTTGAAGCCTTTTTCAATCTGTGCAAACGGGTTTTCAGCCACTTCCGCCTGAGTTTCTTCAGTCTCAGCTGCAGGAACTTCTTCTGCCTCTTCAGCCGACTCCACTACTTCAACTGCAACGAGTCCGGCATCAGCCTTCTCCTTCTGAAGTCTCTTGTAGAAAGCAGCCTTGATAGCCTCGGCATCCTTGGACATCTTCATTCTTTCCTCATTCTGCACAAGCTCCTCAAAAAGTTTAACAAGCTCTGCGAGGTTCTTTTCTGAGTAATTGACAGCAGGCTCTGCAGCCTCCTCGATAACGCTCTCAACACTCTCCGGTACATCTGGCATCATTTCAACACCAGGGATAATCACTTCACTCATAATAATGGAGTTATTGGTTCATATAAATAGTTACAACCCGCAAATATACCATTTTTTTTAGTAAAACTCATATCAAAATGCTATTTTTGCAAAGCAAAGACAAATTTGAACATATTTACCATGAGATTCGACATATTGACAGTTGTACCGGAGCTTTTGGAAAGCCCGCTGAGCCATTCGATCGTAGGACGCGCCATCAAGAAAGGACTGGTGGAAATCCATGTACACAATCTCCGCAAATACGGAAAAGGTCCGCGCCAGCAGGTCGACGACTACAGCTACGGTGGAGACGCAGGAATGGTCCTGATGCTTGAACCGGTATACAACATGATCCAGGAACTCAAGGCAGAGAGAGATTACGACGAAGTCATATACATGTCTCCTGACGGAGAAATCCTCAATCAGAACATTTCCAACGAACTCTCCCTTAAAGAAAACATAATAATCCTCTGCGGCCACTACAAAGGCATCGACCACAGGATCAGGGAGCATCTTGTCACAAGAGAGATATCCTGCGGAGACTATGTACTCAGCGGAGGAGAACTTCCAGCGGCAATACTTGCCGATTCGATAATCAGACTCATACCTGGCGCCATAAGTGACGAAACATCCGCTCTGAGCGATAGTTTCCAGGACGGGCTCGTGTCCCCTCCGATCTACACAAGACCTGCTGAATTCAACGGATGGAAGGTTCCGGACGTCCTCCTGAGCGGAAACCCCAAACTGATCCGTGAATGGCAGGACGAACAGGCAATAGAGCGCACAAAACAGCTAAGACCGCATTTGTTAAAGGATTTGTAACATTTTTTTAACAGAAATGCTTGCGACTATCGATTTTTTACATAAATTTGCAGTTGACATAATGATTTAATGTCAATCAGACGTTTCTAACCACTAATAATTAATCATCCCAATAGGGAAATACACTACACTACTAACTAACCAAAAAATCCCGCAGTGATGCGGGATTTTTTACGGATTAAATGTCAATGATTATGGAAGAAAACGCAAAATACTACGAAACATACGAAGAGAATCTCCTGAGAGAGATGCTCAGGATGTGCACCAGCCTCGGAATGCTCGACGGCGAACTGCTCAAATCTGAAGACATAGACCAGAAATGGAAGGAATGGGCTCCTGAATATGTAGCGGAAGCTCTTCCTGAAGTAAACAGCTATCCTGAATTCGCAATCGCATGTGCCGGATATGCAGGCATGGCTGCAGCACAATGGTGGGATGAAGACTGGGGCCGTCACCATGGCGCAGAATACAAAAGCCTTCACGGATCTCGCGGATTCGACGACATGGACGAATTCATCGTTCAGAACATCCTTGGCCTTGCCCTTGATTCCACAGAAGCACAGCAGATCATGAACATTCTCCTCTGCTGTGCACAGAAGGCTACGACATTCATCCAGCATGAGCATATCGAAGCACAGACCGTAAAGGCATTTCACATCTTTGCACGCACGGTCAAGGTCATGTTCCGTATCGGAGCAGCTCTCCAGCTCAAGCGTCTGGGCTACAAATTCCATAAGGTCGACCTCAACCGCGTCGGCAAAAAGCCTCTTTCCTAAAAACGCAAAGCAACTTTCAGCATAATGTTCGTCGGAGCCTGAGGGTAGACGCCGACATCTGAGATGTAGGCGTCATCCTGCTGGAAATATGCACGCCACAGCCAGGCATCAGCGTAATACATGCGATTGAAGAGGTTGTTGACGTGGAAACTGAATGTCAGTGACGGAGAGTCCTCCACTCGCACCTTTCTGTCGGAATGGCATAGCGGGACTGAATATCCGAGATTAAGACCGGCAACGAAGTAAGACGGAATCGAACGGTCATCCGACATGGTATTGTCATAATACTGCTTTCCGACATATTTCCCGGTCAGAGACAGATAGGCTGAGTTCAAAGATCCGGCAGAAGAAGCAAATGGTCTGAAAGTCACATCCGCCATACCCACAAGCGAAGGAGACATCAGGATATCAGTATTCTCGAAATCAACCTTATGCTGCCCCATCCAGTTCCAGTCATTCATGTTATCATACATCTCGTAATAGGCAGTATAATTCCTTATCTTATTGACCGACAAGGTCATGTTTCCTCCCACCTGAAGCCATGGAAGAGCCTTCCATGCAGCAGCCATCTCCACTCCTCTGCGCCAGCTGCGAGGTACATTCTCCTTTATGGCATAACCCACATCGGTCAGTTTTCCTGTCTCTATGAGCATGTCCCAGTATTCCATAAGATACAGGTTTGCCGACAGCGACAGTTTTTCTGTAATATACTCGTATCCGATCTCGACATCTAGCATCTTCTCCGGACGTATGTCGACTCCCCTGCCGGTAACTCCTGCCTCCAGAGACTTGTTTGCATCAAGAATAAGCTCCTTTATATCGCTTCTGCCCGGCTCACGATGACCCAGAGCAGCCGAAGCATAGACACGGGATGAGGGATTCCAACGATATGAAAGACCAGCCCGCGGATTGAAGAACTGCCAGCTGTCCTTATGGTCAAGAAGTACACCGTCATCCTCCGGACCGGACATTGCGAGCCAGATACCCCTGTACTGAAGGTCTGCATATACTGTCAGACCGTCAAAGCATTGCATCTCACCACGGACAAATGCGCTTGCCTCACTCTTGAGCCCGTTGTTCAGATACCAGTGATGGCTGTCATAATCGAATGAATCTCCAAGCACATTGCTCCACAATACGGAACCTATATGATCTCCGTCATAACGTGAGAGATTCAGTCCTGCCGTAAGATTAACTCTATCGGATTTGTAACGAAGGTCTGAGTTAAGCACGAAATAATCATTGGCCAGAGCCTCCTTTGTAATGAAATCTCCTTCGTCATACTGCACTCCTCCGATGACAGGAGACTGCATCAGATATTTGGAGAATGATTTGCCAGCCTTGTAGTTTTCATAATAGCCGTCGCCTCTTGTATAATTGAATGTCGTACTCCATGCAATACGGTCTGTAAAAGATCGGGTGTAATTCAGCTGAAGATGATGCTGGACATAGTTATCCGTCTCATTATCATAGTAATGGATATTGCCATACTGGTCATGGTACTCTCCTGCAGGATTGTACCGACGGTCAGACTCATACTGCTCGAGACTTATTCCCTCCCAGGTGATACCTGTCCTCTGATTACCCATGAGCCAGGTCAGGCGCAACGAGTTCTTCTCATCCATCCACCCTGCGACAGCCATAGCCGAGCTGACATCAGCGAAAGCATTGCGGATATAACCGTCCGTCAATCCACGGGAGTATGCTGCATTGAAATAAAAGCCTGACTTCATGAGCCCCGAACTGACGGCATATGTGCTGATGAATGTACCATATGAACCTATGGAAGTCTCCGCAGACGCAGATGGATCCGCACCTACCGAAGCCGTGCTCATGTTGATGCTTGCACCGAATGCACCTGCACCATTCGCCGAAGTACCCAGCCCTCTCTGAAGCTGAACGCTTGAAATCATGGAAGAAAGAGCAGGTATGTTTACCCAGAACACTTCCTGAGACTCTGCATCATTCAATGTGATTCCGTTTAGGGTGACATTGATCTGGGATCCTTTGGAACCACGGACGGTCATCTTGGAATATCCGAGACCGGTACCTCCTTCATTTACAGAGATAACTGACGGCTGGAGGGCAAGATTCATGGGCAGGGAATTCAAAGGACTGGAACGTCTCAATTCTTCCTTACCGACCATTGTGAAAGTAACAGGAGTATCTTTACCTGCTCGTGATGATGAGACTACAACACTGTCAAGTCTCTCGACCTCTTCATCGGTCGCTTCCCTTCCCGCACCTTGTGCTGAAAGAGGGATCAGCGCACAGAACGCTGCAAAAAACAAAAAACCTCGCATAAAGTCTATACATTTATGCAAGGGGTACGCACTTATGCGCACATGAGATTATGCTTCCCTACGCCGGCATTATCCGGATCAGGTTCATGGGTATGATCTCAGCCCGGAAGATCCCGGACACCCCTGCAACTGTTATGTTTCCGGCAGCAAAGTTAATACTTTTTTGATATATTGGAAACATAAGAGCTAAAAGGTGAATACATTATAGACTTTACAAAGCGATGTATGTCATGAGGTGCTTCTTGATCTGCGTCATTGATTCCTCAAACATTGCGTCATCTGAATACCGTCTGTCAATTATTGTGTTATATCTCTCCTTGAGTTCCTTTTCTGTCGGTACAGGATTATCATAGACTTCTGCCTCTATCTGATATCGTCTGATAAGTTCCTTTGCAAACCTCCTGTTTACAAAATTCTTGAAGTTGCAGACAATCCGATAATCGGGAAAATAACTATAATACACCATTCCTGTAAACCAATCTTCATAATTTCCGCAATCCGGCAATGGTATCATATCGAATCTGGTCTGACCAAATGGAGAACCAGCAAGATCGAAACCGACATTCTCTTTTCCTGCGTTCATAAATGAGGCATCCCAGCGTCCTTGATCAATTGCAGTCAATGACATATCATAAGAAAGAGACGTACCACTTATCATTACATTGGCTACTTTGCCCGGGAATAACTCAGCGATATATCGTCCGGCATTTACAGTCTTACCGATGTCTTTAACAAATGCATGCCGGAAGTTCAAGATGACCAGAGCCTTTTCTGTACTGGATGCATTATATGCCTTCATGAAATTGTTTGCAAGGATACTGTCTCTTTGCGGCATCAGTGAATCTCTTTCAAGAATGTCCTCTGCAGTTGCTGTTGCCCAGTCACGTATTCCAATATCAAGGTTATAGACATTTACATCATTGTCATCCACCTTGTTGATATCCCATACGCCATATATGAAATATGCATAATTCGACTTTTCCCACAATCCTGCACCATAACTGTCCCGCTGGATTTCTAAAGCTTTTCGTTTTGCAGTTCTTTCACTCAGACAATCATTGCAGAGATATTCATTCAGGATATCATTCCTTTGAAAATTTCCGATTTCGGTATAGACATTTCCGACTTCTGACCTGAACCGCTCGTCAGAGACCACTTCAAGAATCATATCGTATTGAGTAAGTTCCCGATGATCACGTTCGCAAAGGATGACAATATCGTAATTCTTGAATAAGCCCAGGATATACTCTTTTGCAGAAAGATTCTG
>JAFVMQ010000115.1 GCA_017506825.1 Bacteroidales bacterium | reverse complement strand
GGAACATCCTGCCGCAAAGACCTCCTCGCAGATAAGGGAGTTGGTGTTTGGGATATCTGCTACTTTAAAGTCTGCAATAATCGGCGTTCAGATGATACGGTCAATTTCTTGCGGCCGCGACGACGGCGAGCTGCCAAAACGCGACGTCCGTTAGGAGTCGACATGCGCTCGCGGAAGCCATGTTTGTTGCGACGCTTGCGCTGTGATGGTTGGAATGTTCTTTTCATATCTAGATATTTTTATATTTCCTACACAAATTGGGAGTGCAAAGGTAGTCTTTTTGATTTTATTTGCAAAATATTTTATCATTTTTCTATGAAAATGACCTTCTTCTCTTCAAAGAAAGGGTCAGAAGTCCATTTTGAGATAGGCCAGATATGTACTGAACCCTTTCTCATCTTGAATTTTGCCATTGCCTGAGCTATTTCCTCGTCAAGGTCTCCTCCCTTGAGATAAAGGATGCCGTCGTTGTATTTTCCCTTTACCCAAGGCATGAAGTTCTCCAAAGCGGTGACAGCTCGCGATACGATGAAATCGAATGTTTCCGGAAGGGATTCCGCTCTCGCATTGACTGTGACTGCATTCTCCAGACCGATTCCCTTGCATACTTCAGACGCTACGATGATCTTCTTTCCGATCGAGTCGCAGAGGGTGAACCGGGCATGAGGGAAGATTACGGCGAGAGGTATTCCTGGAAAACCGCCTCCTGTGCCAAGATCAAGAATCTTAAGCGGTTCTGCCACGCTGTATGGACCTTCGCCTCTGAGCCTGTCGTAGACATCAGGCATGGCAGTCTTTACATATGCTGCGATAGCAAGAGAATGAAGTACATGGTGACGATAGAGTTCGTCGATATCCTTACGGGAAACCACATTGATCTTTGCGTTCCATTCCCTGTAAAGTCCTTCCATCTTTCTGAACTGTTCCATCTGCAGATGAGTCACTTCCGGGAACTGTTCTTCTATTATTGTCTTGAATTCGTTGAATGTCATATCTATAGTAATTCGTCTGAATATTCCATCATTTTCAGCAGCTGCGCCTTTGCGCGTCTGATCTTTGTCTTTACGGTGTTTACCGGCATCTCGAGAGCATCCGCTATCTCCTTGTATCCGAAATTGTCGATAAGGTTCATCTTGGCAACCATCCTGTAGTCATCCTTGAGCTTTTCGATATTATTCAGCCATTTGTCGTATTCCTGTTGATTGATGATGTCCTCCTCTGGATTATGCATTGTGGCCGGAAGTTCCTTCAGTTCAGCAAAGTCCTCGTTTATAGAGGTAGTCGGCATATTGTTCTTTTCCCTGTCGTGCTTGCTCAGGTGGTCGAAGGCTGTGTTTCTCGCAATCCTGTACAGCCATGTGGACATCTTGTATTCCGGATTATATGAATCTATCTGGCTGAAGGCCTTCTGGAAACTTTCAAGGCATATGTCCTCGACATCCTCCTTCTGGCTGACGTATCGGGATATGTGGTTCTTTACACCTGCATTGTAACGGGTGTAAAGAACGATGAATGCTGCCTGATTCTGTTCGAGGGCAAGCTTTACAAGGTCAAGGTCAGACAGGTCAGTGAGCTTCGAGCCAGTTGTTTCCATGATTGCATTCTACTGTTAGAGGAACGGAAAGTTCTGCTACCTTTTCCATTTCTTCGGTTACTATTCTTTCAAGTGTTTCTATCTCGGACGCTACGGCGTCAAATACAAGTTCGTCATGGATCTGCAGTACCATCCTGCTCTCCAGCCCTTCCTTCTTTATCCTTGCCGCAACATTGATCATGGCAAGTTTTATAATATCAGCGGAAGTTCCCTGGATAGGAGCATTGACAGCCGTCCTTTCCGCGAGTGCACGTACTGTGCCGTTCCTGGAGTTGATGTCCGGAAGGTATCTTCTGCGTCCGAATATGGTTTCTACATATCCTGTCTCGCGTGCTGCCGTAAGCGTATCTTCGATGAATGATGAGATCGCAGGGAAGTTGGCGAAATAGTCTTCGATTATCTTCTTGGCTTCTGCCCTTCCGATGTGCAGACGCTGGGCGAGTCCGAATGACGAGATGCCGTACATTATTCCGAAATTAGCTGTCTTTGCTATACGTCTCTGGTCAGCTGTGACTTCTTTCAGAGGAATTCCGAAAATCTTTGCCGCTGTTATTGCGTGTACATCCTGACCTTCGCGGAACGCATTGATAAGGTGGGCGTCGCAGCTCAGATGAGCCATGATCCTTAACTCTATCTGCGAGTAATCGGCAGATACTATCACTCCGTCAGGACGGCTTGGAACAAATGCCTTGCGTATCTCCTTGCCTCTCTCGGTGCGGATAGGTATGTTCTGAAGGTTCGGCTTTGACGAACTCAGGCGTCCTGTTGCTGTGAGGGCCTGGTTGAATGTGGTGTGGACCTTTCCTGTAACAGGGGAGACATAGTTGGAGAACGGCTCGATATATGTCGAGAGCAGTTTCTTGACTCCTCTGTATTCAAGAATTTCATTTATTATCGGGTGCTTGTCTGCAAGAGCATTGAGGGTGTCCTCGTCTGTAGGATAGCTGTATCTCACTCCGACTTTAGGCTTTACCTTGGGGTCAACCTTCAGCTTTTCGAAAAGCAGTATTCCTATCTGTTTAGGGGACATTATGTTAAGTCCGGGATCGCCTGCCATTTCCCTTATCCTTTCCTGGATATCGTTCAGCTCTGCAGCAAGTTCTGCCGCATATCTTCTAAGCTGGCCGAGATCTATCCTGATACCTTCCCTTTCCATATCGGAAAGTACCGTCAGAAGAGGCTCCTCCATTGTGTCGTAAAGTTCATGCAGGTCCAGGGCTCCCATCTCCTCCCATATCTTTTCCCCAAGCATGATGGCAACAGCAGCTTCCGGGAACCTGTTCTGCTTTGTCTCCTCTTCAGGAACTTCGTCAAATAGAGAAAGCGGTGCGTCTTCCTTTGCCTCCGGTCTGCTGTCCTCTATATTTATGTCGAGATAGCTTTTGGCAAGAATATCGATCTTATGGCTTTTCTCAGGGTTCACAAGGTAATGCATGAGTTCTATATCCATGAACCTGCCTTCCATAATTACTCCTTCATCTGCCAGTACGTTCCTCTGCGATTTGAGGTCATATCCGTATTTGGTTATTTCAGGATCAGTGATAATGTCCCTGAACTCATCGACGCTTCCTTCGGCGACAAGGCTGCCTTCACCATCAGCTACAGCGACAGTAACCGTTTTGTCGGTTACAATTGCGAATTTTTTCGCCGCCTTTGCCTTGCGGCCGGCTTCTGACGGGCTTGCTTCCTTGAATACAAGCTTCTTTTCTTCTTTGGGAACTGAAGGCTGGACGTTTCCTATATGCTTTCTTAACGAGCCGAACTCATATTTTTCAAACAGGTCTGCAACTTCCGGGGTGTACTCGCTGTCCACCTCCATTTCCTTGCAGTCAACGTCAAGCTGGATATCTGTCCTGATGGTTACAAGGTCGTGGCTCATCTGTATATGTCCTTCAGCACTTACGAATGCCTCCCTTTGTTTCGGAGTCAGCTCGTCCAGATGGCGGTAGATGTTTTCTACGGTACCGTATTTCCCTATCAGCTTTCCTGCTCCGACTTCTCCTACTCCCTTGACTCCGGGCACATTGTCCGAGGCGTCTCCGCATATGGTAAGGATTTCAACGACCTGCCCAGGTCTTTCTATTCCATATTTTTCACAGATCTTCTTCTCGTCGATAAGCTCATTGTCACTTCCTGACTTTCCAGGCTTGTACTGGATTATCGAAGGAGAGATCAGCTGACCGTAATCCTTGTCAGGAGTCACCATGTAGACCTCAAACCCTTCCTTTTCAGCTCTTTTGGCCATCGAGCCTATTACGTCATCAGCTTCGAAACCCTTGACCATCAGCACAGGAAAACGCATGGCCCTGCAGAGTTCGCACAACGGCTCAAGAGAGTCGATGATAAGCTGAGGCGTTTCAGAACGTGTACCTTTATATTCCGGATACATTTCGTGGCGGAAAGTTCCTCCCGGAGGGTCGAAGGCGATCGCAAGGTGGGTGGGTTTCTCTCTTTCGATGAGTTCGAGTATGTATTTTGTAAATCCGAAAAGGATGGACATGTCAGCCCCTTTGGAATTGATCATAGGATGTCTCAGGAATGCATAGTACATTCTGAATATCAGGGCGTGTCCGTCTATCAGGAATAGTTTGTTCTTCATAATTCCGAAATTGAACCCCAAAGGTATAAAAAGTTTCATTCTTTCGGCATCAATTGATATAAAAAATGTAAAATCTTCATAATATTCTCGATTATAATTTGGAAATATTAAAAATTGCACTATCTTTGTAAAAGAGATATTTGGAATTTTAAAAAATTAATAACTATGAAAAGATTGACATTGATCATTGCAGCGGTAGTATTTTCTCTTACATGTACCGCAGAAGACAGACCGATTACACCTGAGCAGCTTCCTGCAGTTGCAAAGTCCTTTATAGAGAATCATTTCCCAAGTGAAAAGATTTCATTTGCGAAAAAGGATGATGATTTTGTCCGTCCGGACTTCACAGTAATACTTTCGAATGGAGTGGAGCTTCAGTTCGGCCACGATGGTTCATTCGAGAAGATAGAGTCGAAAGCCGGGGTGCCTGAGGGAATCGTACCGGTTCAGATAAGTGATTATGTAAAGGCACAAAGTCCGAATTCGGTGATTGTGGAATACGAGATAACAAAGCGTTATTACGAAGTGAAGCTGTCAAACGGTTTCGAATTGGTTTTCAACGGTAAGTATAATCTGGTGGAATTGGATGACTAAAACGTTTTGTTTAAATTTGATTGCTATTTAAAAGTGTGTTAAATTTGTTGTCACGACGTGGCAACAAATTTTTATTATATATGAAGAGAACAATGATTACAACGGCTTTGGCCGTTCTGTTTGTGTGCACTGCGGCTTATGCTCAGCAACCAGCAGGCAACCCGGAGGGTGGCATTTCAGCGGAAATGCTTTCAGAAATCAGTAAAGCATATGAAGGCACAGCCTCTGACAAGGCTTTGAGAAATGCCCTTGCTGTCACTCCGATCGGAACTTTGGCGATCAATGCGGAAAATGCGGCTATGATAGATACTCATTTTTCTGACAGGGTGAAGACAAAGGGTATCACAGACCAGCAGTCATCCGGAAGATGTTGGCTCTTTACGGGTCTTAATGTGCTGAGAGCTAAGATGATAGATAAATATGACCTTCCTGGTATGGAGTTCTCGCAGAGTTACCTCTTTTTCTATGACCAGCTTGAGAAAGCCAATCTCTTCCTTCAGGGAGTCATCGACACAAAGGAACTTCCGTATGACGACAGGAAAGTGGACTGGCTTTTCTCCAATCCATTGAGCGACGGCGGACAGTTTACAGGAGTTTCCAATCTGATCACTAAATATGGTGTTGTCCCTTCGGAAGCTATGCCGGAGACCTATCAGGCGAACAATACCTCCCAGATGGCGAACCTTCTCAAGCTCAAATTGCGCGAGGATGGACTCGCTCTGCGCAAGGCTTATGAGGAAGGATATGCAAAGATCGGAAAGCGTCCGAAAAAGGATGTTGAGAAACTGATGAATGATCTTGACGGAAAGCTCCAGGCTATGAAGGTGGAGCAGCTGAAGGAAATCTACCGCATGCTTGTCCTCTGTCTTGGCGAGCCTGTAAAGGAATTCGAGTGGACAAGATGCGACAAGGATAACAACATCGTCAGCAGGAAGAAGTATACTCCAGAGTCATTCTATGACGAGTTCATCGGCGAGGATCTCGAGAACAATTATATAATGATAATGAACGATCCATGCAGAGAGTATGGAAAGGTATATGAGATTGATTATGACAGACATGTCTATGACGGTCATAACTGGCTTTATGTCAATCTTCCTGTAGAACGTATCAAGGAGATGGCAATAGCCTCGATAAAGGATAACGTTGCGATGTATTTCTCATGCGACGTAGGTAAATTCTACAGCAGCAAGAAAGGCTTGCTCGATCTTGCCAACTTTGATTATGAATCGCTTATGGGAGTGGAGTTCGGTATGGACAAGAAGGAAAGGGTACAGACCCATGCCAGCGGCTCTTCACATGCAATGACACTTATTGCTGTCGATATATGTCCGGAGACCGGCAAGCCTGTGAAATGGATGGTCGAGAACAGTTGGGGACCATCTTCTGGATACAAGGGATGCCTTATCATGACTGACGAGTGGTTCGACGAGTATATGTTCAGGCTTGTAGTTGAAAAGAAATATGTTCCTGCAGATGTACTCGAGATGCTGAACCAGACTCCTGTACAGCTCCCTGCATGGGATCCGATGTTTGCACCGGAGGAGTAATCTGAGAATGCTTGTTACGATAATAATCCATCCCTTTGAATAAGAAAAGCATTTCCCTTTATTTTCTGCTTTTCGTTTCAAAGGGATGGTGGGGTACTTGTTTTTATTGTTATATTTGCAGGTTGTAATAGAAAAATATTGAGACATGGCACAGAAACCGTCGATTCCAAAGGGAACAAGAGATTTCGGACCTGCTGAAATGGCAGGACGCAACTATATATTCGATACAATCCGTTCGGTATTCAAGACATATGGATATGCTCCTATTGAGACTCCTTCGATGGAGAACCTCAGCACTCTTCTCGGAAAATACGGAGAGGAGGGAGACAAGCTTCTTTTCAGAATCCTTAATTCCGGAGACGCATTCTCGAAGATAAACTATGACGATTACCGTGTCGAAGGTACAGAGGACGGATATAACAGCAAGGCTCTTTCTCTGAAGGTATGCGAGAAAGGACTTCGTTATGACCTTACTGTGCCGTTCGCACGTTTTGTCGTACAGCACCAGAATGATATCACATTCCCTTTCAAGAGGTTCCAGATCCAGCCCGTATGGCGCGCAGACCGTCCTCAGAAGGGACGATACAGGGAGTTCTATCAGTGTGATGTGGATGTGATCGGTTCGACTTCGCAGCTGAACGAGCTTGAACTTGTGCAGATCGTCGACAGAGTCTTCACCCTTTTCGATGTCAATGTCTGCATCAAGATAAACAACCGCAAGGTTCTCACCGGTATGGCAGAGATCTGCGGTTTCCCTGACAAGGTTGTGGATATCACTGTGGCTATCGACAAGATCGACAAGATCGGTCTTGAGGCTGTCGAGGCAGAGATGGCTGAAAAGGGTCTTACTCCGGAGGCCGTGGAGGTTATCCGCCCGATACTTACCCTTGCCGGCACTACTGCAGAGAAGCTCTCAGTCATGCGTGACCTTATGAGCGGCAAGTCAGCTTCGGGACTCGTTTCGGAAACAGGTCTCAAAGGACTTGACGAGCTTGAGGAACTCTTCGGGTTTATCGATGCTGCCGGCATCCGTCACGAAGTGGAGGTCGATCTGTCGCTTGCCCGTGGCCTGAATTATTATACAGGTGCAATCTTCGAAGTAAAGGCAAAGGATTATGCTATCGGAAGCATCTGCGGCGGCGGAAGATATGATAACCTTACCGGTATCTTCGGTCTTCCTAACATGTCAGGAGTCGGTATTTCATTCGGAGCAGATCGTATATATGATGTTCTCAAGGGTCTCGATAAGTTCCCTTCTGAAGTTACTTCTACAACCAAGCTGCTTTTCGCCAATATGGGATCTGAGGAACTGAAATATCTCATACCCGTTGTGAAGACGCTTCGTGAAGCAGGAGTACCATGCGAAATCTATCCGGAGCAGACAAAACTTAAGAAGCAGTTTGACTATGCTGACAAGAAGTCGATACCTTTCCTTTCAATCGTAGGAGGAAACGAGGCGGCTGAGGGAATCGTGAACATCAAGAATCTCTCAAGCGGAGAGCAGAAGTCTTTCCAGAAGACAGATGTCGATGCAATGTTAGAATTTTTGAAATAAAATTTGGTATTTCAAAAATTGTCCTTATCTTTGCAGTCCAATATCGCGGGATAGAGCAGTTGGTAGCTCGTCGGGCTCATAACCCGGAGGCCGGAGGTTCGAGTCCTCCTCCCGCTACTACCGAGGAAAAATCGAAAGATTTTTCCTCTTT
>JAFVMQ010000114.1 GCA_017506825.1 Bacteroidales bacterium | reverse complement strand
CTATTAATACTCCTCCTCGTTAAAGAAAAAGTCGTCTTTGGTCGGATAGTCCGGCCAGATGTCCTCGATGCTCTCATAGATTTCGCCGTCATCCTCAAGCTCCTCAAGATTCTCGACTACTTCAAGCGGTGCTCCCGAGCGGGTAGCGTAGTCGATAAGTTCCTCTTTGGTTGCAGGCCATGGAGCATCCTCCAGTCTGTATGCAAGTTCCAGTGTCCAATACATAGTCTTATAAGTTTAAATTGTTTATTATCAATGTTTAAGCAACCCCTTTTTCATAAGGGGCGGCAAATATAGACAAAAAAATCAATAATGTGTTTCTTTTTGCTAATTTTGTACCAAATTTTATAGGTATGGCTTACATTAAAGACGAAAGATACGACGAACAGACCACTGCTGCTATAGCAGAACACTATAAGGAAATACTGAGGCTCCTCGGAGAAGATCCCGAAAGAGAAGGACTTGTAAAGACTCCGGAGAGAGTTGCAAAGGCTCTTCAGTTCCTGACCCACGGTTCCCGTCAGGACGGAGCTGAGATCCTCCGAAGCGCAATGTTCAAGGAGGAATACCAGCAGATGGTCCTGGTAAAGGATATCGAGCTGTACTCTACCTGCGAGCACCATGTAATGCCGTTCATCGGCAAGGCTCATGTCGCCTATATCCCTAATGGCACAATCACAGGTCTCAGCAAGATCGCACGTGTCGTAGAAACATTTGCCCGTCGTCTCCAGGTCCAGGAAAGACTTACCACTCAGATCCGAGACTGTATCCAGGATACACTCCAACCTCTTGGCGTCGCAGTCGTCATCGAAGCCTCACATACATGCATGACCCTCAGAGGTGTGCAAAAGGCCAATGCGGTAACAACCACATCGGCCTTCAGCGGTATCTTCCTCCGTGACGAGCGCACCCGCAACGAATTCCTCAATTTAATTAAACAATAGCGTCATATCGATTTAAATAAAAAGATCCGGTCGAATACGTAGGTGACATGCCACCCCCGGCTAGGGGGATAGCCATCGTAGATGGCAGGGGGTCACCGAAGTATCGGCCGGATCTTTTTATTTCAGATAAGCGTTTTCAACGACCTTGGCACTTCGAGCAATGAAGTCGCTCAGATCTTTTCCTTTCAGCATGCCGTTGGAAAGAAGTGCAAGATCTGTTATCTGCTTGAGGATCTCATTCTCTCCGGCAAATGCCTCGAGATTATCCTTGTGTGCAGATGAAGCCTCCATGATCTTTGCAACAAGCGGATTCTCCATGTTTACCGTGATATTGTACATAGCAGGCATCTCACCATAGAAGTTCATACCTCCACCCATTGCAGACATTTCACGGTAGCGGCGCATGAACTCACTCTGAGTAATCAGAATCGGAGCAGCATCCGCACCGAGATTGTCGGCATGAACATGGTACTCGTTGTCCTTCGGAAGCACAGTTGTAAAAATTGTAGAAAGATTCTTCTGCTCCTCTTCTGAAAGTTCAGGCTTGATCTTGTCTTCTTTAGGAATCAGATTGTCTATGCTGTCCGAATCCACACGTGCGAATCTCGCGTTCTCCACCTTGGCCTCAAGAAGGTTCACGAAATGGCTGTCAAGCTGGCAGTCCATCAGCAGGACATCATATCCCTTTGATCTTGCAGCCTCGATGAAGCTGTACTGGCTCTCTATGTCGGTGGCGTAAAGGAAAACCACCTTCTTGTCCTTGTCGGTCTGCTCACCCTCGATACCTTTCTTATAATCCTCGATGCTGTAATACTTGCCCTCGGTGTTCTTGAGAAGGCAGAACTTCATTGCCCTGTCACAGAACTTCTCGTCCGAAAGCATACCGTACTCGATGAAAAGCTTGAGGTTGTCCCATTTCTCTTCAAGCTGTGCACGCTCGTTTCTGAAGATTTCGTCAAGACGGTCAGCAACCTTCTTTGTTATATAGGTAGAGATCTTCTTTACATTGGCGTCGCTCTGGAGATAGCTTCTCGACACATTCAGAGGAATGTCCGGAGAGTCGATCACTCCGTGGAGCAGAGTAAGGAAGTCAGGAACTATGTTGTCTACAGAGTCGGTAACGAACATCTGATTGCAGTAGAGCTGGATCTTGTTGCGCGAGATCTCCACATTGTTCTTGATCTTAGGAAAGTAGAGGATACCTGTAAGGTTGAAAGGGTAGTCCACATTGAGGTGGATATGGAAAAGAGGGTCTTCTCCCATCGGATAGAGTGCTTTGTAGAACTCCTTGTAGTCCTCATCCTTGAGGTCTGCCGGTTTGCGTGTCCAGAGAGGCTCTACCTTGTTTATCACATTGTCCTTGTCAGTGTCGACATATTTGCCGTCCTTCCACTCCTGCTCCTTTCCGAAGATCACAGGCACCGGCATGAACTTGCAATATTTGCCGAGAAGTCCTTCGATACGTCTCTTTTCAGCGTATTCCTTCTCGTCATCAGCGATATAAAGGGTGATGACAGTACCTCTGTCCTCCTTCTTGCACTCCTTCATTTCGTACTCAGGAGAACCGTCGCATGACCACATCACCGGTTTTGCTCCATCCTTCCATGAAAGAGTCTCGATAGTAACCTTGTCAGCTACCATGAAGGCAGAATAGAAACCGAGTCCGAAGTGACCGATGATGCTGCTCAGCTGGTCCTTGTATTTCTCAAGGAACTCTCCGGCGCTCGAGAATGCAATCTGGTTGATATACTTCTCGACTTCCTCAGCTGTCATACCGATACCGCTGTCGATAACCTTGAGAGTCTTCTTCTTTTCGTCAAGTTCGATACGCACCCTAAGTTCTCCGAGCTCGCCCTTATACTCTCCGGTCGCTGCGAGAGCCTTCATCTTCTGGGTTGCATCCACTGCGTTAGCCACAAGCTCCCTGAGGAAGATCTCGTGGTCTGAATAAAGGAACTTCTTGATTACCGGGAAAATGTTCTCGGTAGTAACTCCAATCTTACCTGTTGTTGCCATAATCTATAATTGTTTTAATCATTTTCTTGTCCTTTGCTGACGGCTGTAATTATAAAATGCCACCCTAAAAGGGCAGCATCTTATAGTCAAAATATGTTCCAACCGGTAAAAACTGACGAATTGTCAGTCCCGACTGACACTATTTATACATGAATCTCTTGATACTCATCTTAGGAGTCTTCTCGAAAGGCTGATCCATTATCTCGACAGCATTCACCTTGCTGTAAGCAGGCATAGACCTGTTCACCTCATGCATCACATGCTTCTTGAAATCCTCGACATCGGCACCATCTGCCTTCATCTTGTCGCTGTCAGTATAAACCAGAGCCACAAGCCTTGCACCTCTGTCTACAACTACCGACTCGATCACATAAGGCTGGTTGTTCACCACTGCCTCGATCTCCTCTGGGTAAATGTTCTGACCGTTTGCAGAAAGGATCATATTCTTGCTGCGGCCCTTGATAAAGATATTGCCCTTCTTGTCAAGAAGTCCGAGGTCTCCTGTACGCATCCAGCCGTCCTCTGTAAATGCAGCCTTTGTAGCCTCCTCATTCTTGTAATAACCGCTCATGATGTTCACTCCGCGTGCCTGGATCTCGCCGACCTTCCTGTATGGATCCTCTGAATCGATACGTACCTCTACAAAGTTGATCGCCTTACCGCAGGACTTAGGTGCAAAATCCTTCCAGTCCTCATATGCCATCAGAGGAGCAGCCTCAGTCATACCGTAACCTACTGTATAAGGAAGCTTGAACCTCTTGAACCATTTCTCCACATCAGGATTAAGTGCAGCTCCACCCATTACGATAGCACGGATGTT
>JAFVMQ010000113.1 GCA_017506825.1 Bacteroidales bacterium | reverse complement strand
GTGCCCTCTATTATGACCTTGCAGTAGATCTTTCTACAAAGGCTTCAGAGGAGCTTGACGACAATAAGTATGCAGAACTCCAGGCTCAGTGCGAGCAGGCTCTCCTCAACGCTATCGAGCCATTCGAGAAGGCTTTCGAAGTTACAGAGAATCCACAGCTCAAGTACAATGCTGCCGAGTATCTCAAGAATATCTACTACCGTGTTTCTTCTCTTGAGGACAAGTATATGGAAGGATACAACAAGTATAATGCTTATGTAAAGGAGAACATGTAATATCCTTGAATAATAGATTGAAAAAAGGGGAAATGGCTATTCAGCCGTTTCCCCTTTTTCAAATGCCTTTACTATCTTCGATACAAGCGGGTGTCTGACGATGTCTTCGTTCCTGAAACGTATTGTCCTGATGCCCTTTATGTTCTTGGTGAGTTCTATTCCACGAAGCAGACCGGAATCCTTCTTGTTCGGAAGATCGACCTGGCTGGCATCTCCTGTCACTATGAATTTCGCATCACATCCCATTCTTGTAAGGAACATCTTCAGCTGACCCAGGTTTGTGTTCTGTGCTTCATCCAGAATCACGCATGCTCTGTCCAGGGTACGTCCCCTCATATATGCAAGCGGTGCGATCTGGATTGTTCCTTCTGCCATGAATTCCTGAAGGCGTTTAGCCGGTATCATGTCTCCGAGTGCATCATAAAGAGGCTGAAGATACGGATCGAGCTTGTCTTTAAGGTCTCCAGGAAGGAAACCAAGCCTTTCTCCTGCCTCGACAGCAGGTCTTGTAAGTACGATGCGCTTTATCTCTCTGTTTTTCAGGGCTCTTACAGCGAGGGCTATGGCTATATATGTTTTTCCTGTACCGGCCGGGCCTATGGCAAATATCAGGTCGTTTTCGAAGTATGCCCTTACCATCTCCTCCTGGGTGCGGTTTCTCGCCTTTATAGGTTTTCCGTCATTTCCGTGCACGATGACAGAATCTCCGCTGAGTCTGTATCTGTCCGGATCCGAGTCTCCGTCGAAGATGTCTTCAACGTCGTATGGGGTGACATTTGTCTTGTGCTGCCTTCTTTCGACAAGCATCTTGAATTTAGTAGTGAACTTTTCTACATCACAGTCTTTTCCGTCAAGGATTATCTCGTTTCCTCGTGCTGCTACCTTGAGTTCGGGGAAGTAGCTGCACAAAGCCTCAAGATTCCTGTTGCCTGGTCCGTAGATTTCGATCGGATCGATTGCTTCAAGCTTGATTGATTGTCTGCTCATTATAGTTTTAATGTTTTTCTTGTTCTTTCATATGTCGTGACCATTTTATCATAGTCCCATTTTCCTATCCATAAATCCTGCCTGCCGATGAATTCTTCTACCGGAATGACGGTGTATGAAGGACCGTAACCTCCGGGACGTGAGCACCAAAGCCATGTCAGTCTCAACGGAAGCATCTCTATATCTCCGTTTCCATGCCTGACGATTTGCATGGATACCATCAGTTCCAGCTGTGTATCCTTTGCGCTCATGTTGGATACCGCATTGCCCAGGGAATAGATTACCGGCACTCCATCTATATGGCTTGTATCCTGTACGACATGCGGATGGGTTCCGATTATCGCATCTGCTCCGAGTTCCACAAGCCATTCAGCTGTCGCTTCCTGATTTTCCGAGTGCTGCAGCTGATATTCCGGTCCCCAATGAGGGAGAACTATCGTAATGTCTGCATCCTCAGCCTTTGCCATGGCATTCTGTATTTCTCCTTTTCTGCCGAGATAGTTTACTTTAGGCCAATGCTCAGTTGCACCGAGATTGGTACCGTATGTGGCATTGACCAAAGCTATCGTAATACCTTTGTTGCGGATATAGAGAGGAAAATTGTCATTGCGGGACTCCTCATCCTCTGCGATACCTGTGAACCTTATTCCTTTGCTGCTTTCAAGTTCTCTGTACTTCAATGCTGTTCTCATCGCACCTTGACTTCCTCTGTCGAGAATGTGGTTGTTTGCTGCCAGGAATACATCTATTCCGGAGCCTGCCGCATGATCTGCAATTGCGTCCGGTGCCGAGAAGCAGGGGTAACCGGTATAAGGCTCTCCTGCCAAAGTGAATTCCATGTTGGCGACAGCAATGTCAGCTTTGGACAAGTACTTCTCTATATGACTGAAATATGAACTGAACTCAAACCCTGATCCGTGTCTGCCTGCTGTTTCGATCTGCTTTGCATGCATCATGACATCTCCCAGAAAGCATAATGAAACGGTATCCTGCCTGTATAGCG
This sequence comes from Bacteroidales bacterium, assembly GCA_017506825.1. Lineage (GTDB taxonomy): Bacteria > Bacteroidota > Bacteroidia > Bacteroidales > UBA932 > Cryptobacteroides. The sequence goes on along the minus strand of JAFVMQ010000113.1, from coordinate 11,648 downwards.
GAGGGACCGAATAAAGCGCCTGCAGCCATTCCTGTCTTATAGCCAATTCCTGCGCGCCAGCAAACTGCCCGGCTGTTCCTGTAAAGGAAAAGACGGCTGCCAGGATGAATGATATGAGCTTGTTATGTCTTGGCAAGGTAAAAGTTTGTCTTTAGGATACAAATATATCAAGAATTATTTTGTCTCAGACCATTAATTCGTTAAATTTGCACGAATACGCAAAATTGTATCGGTATGAAAAAAAGTTACATTCTGCTTGTGCTGACCGCCTTTCTGACATTGACAGGCTGTGATTTCATGCGAAAACTTGCCGGCCGTCCGACAAGTGAGGATGTTGAACAGAAAAGGGTGGAGCTGCTTCGTGCTGAGGAGGCTGCGCTTCAGGCACGTATAGACTCCCTTCGCAATGCGGAGCAGAAGATGATCCAGGATTCTCTGAATGCTCTGGATTCCATCAGACAGTCAGGTGGTTCAATCCTTAATCCGGCATCGTTAGGCGGGCTTTTTGCTACAAAGCTTGAAGCCAGATATTATGTTATACTGGGTTCTTTCAGAACCAGGTCAAATGCGGAAGCATTGTTCAATGTGGCCAAGACTGCCGGATACAAGCCTGCATTGATCAGTTTTGGAAAAGGTGGACTGATTGCTGTCGGTGTGACTCCGGTAAATACACTGCCGGATGCCTATACCGCTCTCAGAGAAGTCCGTAAGGAGGCATTCTGTCCCAAGGATGTCTGGATACTTGTAAATGAATAGATATTATGAGAAGAACCATATTGCTGCTCCTGTCGGTATTCGTGCCGTTTGTCGCGTTCTCCCAGTATCGTGATGCTGTCTCGTATGAGGATCTGTACGATAGTGAGAATGTAGCTGCGATGAAGGCTCATGTGCGTGCATTGTCTGCTGCGCATCTCGAAGGCAGGAAAGCAGGTTCTGAGGGGGAGGCTGAAGCAGCGCTGTATGTGGAGCGCATGTTCAAGGAATATGGTGTCGATCTTCTTACACCTTCAGGAGGAGAAGTCTTTGGTGTTATGAAGGAAAGCGGGGATACCCTTACCTCCAGAAATGTAATCGGTTATGTAGAAGGTTATGACAAGACTTTGAGGAACCGTTATATCGTGGTAGGAGCCCGTCTTGACAATCTTGGAACGATGACAATGAACATAGACGGCAATCCGGTAGAGAAGATATATTTCGGCGCAAACGGAAATGCATCAGGACTTTCAATGCTTGTCGAACTTGCACGTATGGTGCGGACAAACGAAATGATGTTCAGACGTTCCGTCCTTTTTGTCGCTTTCGGTGCATCATGCGAAACATTTGCCGGTTCGTGGTATTTCCTCAACAGGTCGTTCGCAGAGCCGGAAAGCATAGATGCCATGGTGAATCTCGACATGCTGGGCACGGGATATAACGGCTTTTATGCATTCACATCTTCCAATGCCGATATGAATGCGGTAGCTGCCACATTGTCGGAAGAGCTTCATCCTATCTATCCGGAAGTCATTGCGTCAGAGGCTTATCCGTCCGACCACAGGGCTTTCTATGCCAAGGAAATACCTTCGGTTCTTTTTACTACCGGACGTTATACCGAACACAATACGGAAAGAGATACTCCATCCATCATCGACTTTGAGATTATGGAAAGGGAACTGGAGTATATCTACAACTATCTGCTTGCATTGGCTAATCTGAATGACGCTCCATCGTTCAGACCTGTGCCGAAGACGCAGACTGAATCTGCAGAAGATGTCGTTTCTTTCTACGATTGCGATGTGAAGCCGATGTTCCTCAACAGCCAGGATCCACGCGAGTTCCTCGAGAAGTGGGTGTATCAGTATCTGAAATATCCTGAGGCAGCATTGGTGAACGGTGTGCAGGGGCGCGTGATGGTCGAATTCGTAATCGACAAGGATGGAAAGGTTACAGATGCCCGTGTCGTCAAAGGTGTTTCTGATGAACTGGATGCGGAGGCCTTGAAGGTGGTGTCTGCGTCTCCTAAGTGGAAACCGGGACGTATCAATGGAAAAAAGGTCCGGTCATCAATGACGATTCCGGTGGAGTTCAGACTTGAAAAGAAGAATAGAAAATAAACAAGAGAATATAATAGACCTATGGATTACAAATTTAAGGAAATCGAGAGGAAATGGCAGGCATATTGGGCCGCCAACCAGACTTTCAAGGTTGATATCGATAATTCAAAGCCGAAATATTATGTGCTTGATATGTTTCCATATCCTTCCGGAGCCGGACTTCATGTAGGCCACCCGCTCGGATACATTGCCAGCGATATATACAGCCGATATAAGAGACTTTGCGGATTCAATGTGCTTCATCCTATGGGATATGATGCATTTGGCCTTCCTGCAGAGCAGTATGCGATCCAGACAGGACAGCATCCGGCTGTAACTACTGAGAAGAATATTGCGCGTTACCGCGAACAGATGGACAGGATCGGTTTCTCGTATGACTGGTCACGTGAGATACGTACCTGTGATCCGGATTATTACAAATGGACCCAGTGGGCATTCATCAGGATGTTCGAAAGCTGGTATGACAATGTAAGTCAGAAGGCGAGACCGATATCTGAACTTGAAGCAGCTTTTGCAGAAGGCGGAAGTGCTGCTGTTGATGCGGCTTGCGGTGAGGTGGAGCCTTTCACTGCAGCTCAGTGGGCTTCATTCAGCGAAAAGGAGAAGGCAGCTGTACTGATGCAATACAGGATAGCATATCAGGGCGAGACAGCTGTCAACTGGTGTCCGGCTCTTGGTACCGTACTTGCCAATGACGAGGTCAAGGAAGGTTATTCCGTACGAGGCGGTCATCCTGTGGAGCAGAAGAAGATGACCCAGTGGCAGCTCAGAGTTTCTGCCTATGCGGGAAGACTTCTTGAAGATCTCGAGGAACTCGACTGGACTGACTCCCTGAAGGACATGCAGCGAAACTGGATCGGAAAGAGCCAGGGTGCGGAGATGGTGTTCAAGGTTTCCAACGGAGCCGAAGAGTATGACATGACGATATTCACCACTCGTGCTGACACTGTGTTCGGAGTTACATTCATGGTTCTTGCCCCAGAGAGCGAGTGGGTCGAGAAACTGACCGTCGAGTCTCAGAAAGAAGCTGTGACTGAGTATCTTGCAATGGCAAAGAAGAAGACCGAGCGTGAAAGGATGACAGAGACCCGCAAGGTTACAGGCGTATTTTCAGGTTCATATGCAACGAATCCTCTGACCGGAGACAAGGTGCCTGTATGGATCTCCGAATATGTCCTTGCCGGATATGGTACAGGTGCGATCATGGCGGTTCCGGCGCATGACAGCCGTGACTATGCTTTCGCAAGGCATTTCAACCTTCCTGTCATCCCTCTTATCGAGGGCTGCGACGTAAGCGAAGCAAGCTTCGATGCAAAGGAGGGTATCATGTGCAACTCAGGCTTCCTTAACGGAATGACTGTCAAGGAGGCGATACCTGCAGCAATCGACTATGTGGAATCGCACGGAATAGGCAGAAGAAAGATCAATTACCGTCTCCGTGACGCCATCTTCTCCCGTCAGAGATACTGGGGAGAGCCGTTCCCTATGTATTTCAAGGACGGCATAGCGACTCCAATGCCGATGGATAATCTTCCTCTTGAACTTCCTGAAGTAGACAAGTTCCTTCCTACCGAAAGCGGTGAACCTCCTCTTGGACGTGCTGCTGACTGGACATACGAAGGCTGTCCGATAGAGCTCAGCACTATGCCTGGCTTTGCCGGCAGCAGCGCATACTATCTCCGTTATATGGATCCGCGCAACAATGACGCCCTTGTAAGCAGGGAAGCTGATGAATACTGGAGGAATGTCGATCTTTATATAGGCGGTACCGAGCATGCGACCGGTCACCTGATCTATTCACGTTTCTGGAACAAGTTCCTTTATGACCTCGGATATGTATGCGAGAAGGAGCCGTTTAAGAAACTGATCAACCAGGGTATGATCCAGGGACGTTCGAACTTCGTATACAGAATCATCAATACCAATACATTCGTGTCATACGGACTCAAGGACCAGTATGAGACTACCGAAATCCATGTGGATGTCAACATAGTCAGAAATGACCGTCTTGATTGCGAGGCATTCAAAGCATGGATGCCGGATTTCGCAAACGCCGAATTCATCCTTGAGGACGGAGAGTATATCTGCGGATGGGCTGTCGAGAAGATGTCGAAGTCCATGTTCAATGTCGTTAATCCTGATATGATCTGCGATACATATGGTGCCGACACTCTCAGACTGTATGAAATGTTCCTCGGACCTCTCGAACAGTCGAAGCCTTGGGATACAAAGGGTATTGACGGCGTAAACCGCTTCCTCAAGAAGATATGGAGACTCTTCTATGACCGCGACGGATTCATCGTTACCGACGAGAAGCCTGGAAAAGACGAACTCAAGTCTCTCCACAAGCTTATCGGAAAGGTACGCGCTGATATTGAGAACTTCTCATTCAATACAGCTGTAAGTGCCTTTATGATAGCGGTTAACGAACTTACGGACCTCAAGTGCAGCAAGAAGGATATCCTTGAACCTCTCGTTGTTCTTCTGTCACCTTTCGCTCCGCATATCTCCGAGGAACTTTGGGCTGCTCTTGGACATGAAGAGAGCATCACATACGCTGCATTCCCTGAATATGTGGAAGCATATACGATCGAGAATAACTGCACATACGCTGTTTCATTCAACGGAAAGACACGTTTTACAGTCGATCTTCCTCTTGATATGTCAAAGGAAGAAGTTGACGCTCATGTGCGTTCGCTTGATCAGACAGCTAAATATGTAGCGGGAGGCAATATCCTTAAGGTAATTGTCGTACCGGGAAAAATCGTAAACATTGTTATAAAATAAGCTTCATCAGACCTATGAAAACAAGCAAGATGTTGACAACCGCTCTGGATTATCTGTTAATGACAGTCGGTTCAATCATTTTCTGCATGGCATGGACATCGTTCCTTATTCCGAACGGTCTTGCCAGCGGTGGACTTACCGGTCTCTGTTCAATCATCCAGTATGGTACAGGCATACCTGTCGGCTGGACCTATCCTACTCTCAATGTAATCCTTCTTATTCTTGGATTCCTTTCTTTAGGTAAGGGATTCGGCTTCAAGACTATCTATGTCATAGCTCTGACCTCTCTCTTATTCGAGTTCCTTCCTAAGATACCGGGACTGGAAGTGGTGATGGAAGAAAAGTTCCTTGTAGCCCTTGTCGGAGCAAGTCTTGAATCTGTCGGTATAGGACTCGTTCTTCTCAGGGGAGGCAGTACCGGTGGCACAGATATCATTGCAATGATGATAAACAAATATTGGCCGGTGTCTCCGGGTAAGGTTTATCTCTATACTGATATATTCATCATCTCATGTCTGCTCTTCGTTCCGGACAAAGGTCTTGTAGACCTTATCTATGCATTTGTCGTGATGCTCGGATTCTCGTTCGGAGTCGACTTTGTGCTTCTGGGCAACAAGTCGTCAGTCCAGATCCTTGTATTCTCATCGAAATATCAGGAGATAGCTGACCATATAATAACCAATGTCCATCGCGGAGTTACCGCCCTTGAGTCGGTGGGCTGGTATTCGCAGAAGGAAAGCAAGGTCCTGCTTATCGTTGCGAGAAAGTACCAGATGAATGAGGTTGTAAATGAGATCAAGAGCATTGACAAGAAGGCTTTCATTTCAGTTTCTACCGCGATGAGTGTTTTCGGTGAAGGATTCGAAGAAGTGAAGACAGGACTTAAGGTAAAGAAAAACAAGTCGTCTGAGGAGGAATAAAATGGGAAATAATGTTTTGAAGAAGTCATTTGGAACCATCGTAAAGGAATATGTCCTTATTACGGCAGGTGTAACCCTGTATGCTCTTGGTTGGGCTGTTTTTCTTAGTCCCAACAATATGATCGGTGGTGGAGTAACCGGTTTTTCCGCTATCCTTGAGTATGCGTTCAGGATACCAATTCCTATAACATACTTCGTACTTAACATACTTCTTCTTGTCATAGGAACAAAGATACTGGGAACAGGATTCGGAGCCAAGACCATATATGCGATCCTCATGACATCAGTCATGCTTGCCGTGACCAAGGAGTTCATACCGGTAGATTTTGTTACGAATTTCTCTCAGGACAGCAATATCGTATGCACCATTCTTGGCGGTATCATGGCCGGAGTAGGTATCGGACTTTCCATGTCCCAGGGAGGCAGTACAGGAGGTACTGACATAATTGCTCTCGTATGGTGCAAGTTCAAGCCTGCTTCTCCGGGACGTGTCATCCTTATCATTGACCTCATTATCATTGCATCTTCTTTCTTCTTCCCTTCATATGATTCTGCAGGAGTTGAACTGAATGCGACAGAGAAGCTTGCGGTCATTGTCTATGGTCTTATACAGGTTACGGTATGCGGCTATGCAATCGACCTTTACATTTCAGGATCGAAACAGTCTGTCCAGGTCTTCATCTTTACCAAGAAAGTCAACGAAATGGCGGATGCCATTGCGTTCGATATGAAGAGAGGCGTTACTGTCATTCCTGCCAAGGGATGGTACTCGAAGGAGGATAAGCAGGTGATTATGGTTGTGACAAGGAAGACTGATCTGAACCTTCTTTTGAGGTATGTCAAGTCCATCGATCCTGAAGCATTCCTCTCTGTATCATCGGTTATGGGTGTTTACGGACAAGGCTTTGATACAATTAAAGTGAAAAACAAATAGGATTTGTATCAAATCTGACAATGCCAGACTAAAAAAAAGAAAAAGTTATAAAAAAAAGAAAAATGTGACGAATGTCGCTCTATCGGTCAATGCCGGTAGAGCGACATTCTTTAATTTTGGAGGATATAAAATTATGAATATGGACAGTGTTATAGCTTTATCGGCGATCATCATTCAATCCTTATTGGCAATAGTATCATATAACCGTGCCAATTCTGCGGTACATAAAGACGGAGATACAAGACCTTTGTATCTGCCTGTCGCCTTTTCTTCCATTGTCTTTCTTTGCGATTTCATTTGCGGAGGTTCTGTCCATTACAGGCTGCTGGTCGATATGATGCTTGCAGTGACTGCAATGTATGTAATGATTTCATCTCTTTGTCCGCATGACTTTTTCAACAGAATAGCAGATGCCGTATATGTCATCGATGCGTTTACAGCCTTGTATTATATACTCTGTGCATGCAATATCGTTGAAATGGTTCCAGATAGTGTATTTGCAGTATTGTCCTGCATTCTTGCCGTGTTTCCTGCAGGATTCTTCTTATGGACAATATGGAACCGTATCCGTAGTGTCAAGGCTGTAATGAAATCCGGTACGGTATGGTCGTTTCTATGCCTTTGTGTAGACGCTGTGTATGCTGTTATCCCTCTGGCCGTCTTTGTGTTCATGCTCCTGCTGATGGCCCTGTTCCCTTCTTTTTCAGACAATGCAGTCCGTATTGCATCTGTTTTCCTGCTGTCCGAACTTGTGGCCTTGTCAATAAGATCCGTAACCGGCAATCAGTTCGTGATACTGACAAGGCATGAAAACATTATTGTAGAATCAATGAAGATTTCCCATATCGAAGTTATGAATTCCAATCCCAAAGCCGACGAAATATATAAGGATGTCTATGAAAGGATCGTCCTGTATTTTGAAATGAACAAGCCATTTCTCAACAGCGAACTGACAGTGAATGACGTCGTCACTGTCGTATATTCCAACAAGGTCTATATTTCCAAGGCGATCAGCCACTATACAGGAAGAAACTTCCGTCAGTTCGTGAATTATCACAGGGTTATGTACTCTATGGACCTTTTCCGCAGCAATCCTTTGATGAAGGTTACGGAACTTGCAGAAAAGAGCGGTTTCAATTCAGTCGTATCATATTCGATGTCTTTCCGCCTGTTTATGAATGAGACTCCGAGTGATTGGTGCCGTAAGGAGAAGACAAAGTTAATAAAGACAAAAAAATAGATTATCTTTGCAGGGATTTGATCTGAATGATTTAAAACATTTTCATATATGGCAGACGAGAAGATTATTTTTTCGATGAACGGTGTAGGCAAGATTCTGCCTCACAACAACAGGGTTATCCTGAAGGATATCTACCTGTCTTTCTTCTATGGAGCTAAGATAGGTATTGTCGGACTTAACGGTTCCGGAAAGTCGACATTGATGAAGATCATAGCAGGTATTGAGAAAGGATATCAGGGAGAGGTTGTATGGGCTCCGGGTTATTCTGTAGGATATCTTGAACAGGAACCTCAGATGGATCCGGACAAGACTGTGATCGAAGTTGTTCAGGAAGGTGTTCAGGAAGTGATGGATATACTCAAGGAATACGAGGAAGTGAACATGAAGTTCTGCGAGCCTATGTCTGATGAGGAGATGGCAGCTCTCATCGAGCGTCAGGGCGAGCTGACCGAGAAGATAGAGAATTGCGGAGGCTGGGAGATCGATTCAAAGCTCGAAAGAGCTATGGACGCTCTTCAGTGTCCTCCTTCCGATGCCAAGGTAAGTACTTTGAGCGGTGGTGAGCGTCGACGTGTCGCATTGTGCCGTCTGCTTCTCCGTCAGCCTGACGTACTCCTTCTTGACGAGCCTACCAACCACCTCGATACAGAGAGTATCCAGTGGCTCGAGGCCCATCTTCAGCAGTATAAGGGTACGGTGATCGCCGTTACCCATGACCGTTATTTCCTTGACAATGTTGCGGGATGGATCCTTGAGCTTGACAGGGGAGAGGGTATTCCTTGGAAGGGTAACTATTCTTCATGGCTTGACCAGAAGAGCACCCGCCTTGCTCAGGAAGAAAAGCAGGAAAGCAAACGCCGCAAGGCTCTCGAGAGAGAGCTGGAGTGGGTACGTATGGCTCCAAAGGCGCGTCACGCCAAGTCCAAGGCTCGTCTGGGTGCTTATGAAAAGCTTGCGGCTGATGACGGACGTGAGAAGGAGGCAAATCTCGAAATCTTCATTCCAAACGGTCCGAGACTCGGAAACAAGGTCATCGAATTCAAGAATGTATCCAAGGCATATGGTGACAAGCTTCTTTATGAGAATCTCAACTTCGTACTGCCTCCTGCAGGAATTGTCGGAATCATCGGACCTAACGGTGCCGGTAAGACTACTCTGTTCCGCCTGATAATGGGTCTTGATACGCCTGATACAGGAGAAATCACCATCGGTGAGACAGTGAAGCTTGCATATGTCGACCAGCAGCATAGAAGCATCGATCCTGACAAGACCGTATATGAGACTATCGCTGATAATTCGGAGTTCGTGAAGCTCGGCAAGAGGGAAGTCAATGCAAGAGCTTATGTCTCGCGATTCAATTTCTCAGGAGCAGATCAGGAGAAGCTTTGTGGCATTCTTTCAGGTGGTGAGAGAAACCGTCTGCACCTTGCCCTGACTCTCAAGGACGAAGGTAACGTTCTGCTTCTCGACGAGCCTACCAACGATGTGGATGTAAATACGATCCGTGCTCTTGAGGAAGGTCTTGAGAACTTTGCAGGATGTGCGGTTGTCATCTCCCATGACCGTTGGTTCCTTGACCGTATCGCTACACATATCCTCGCATTCGAGGGTGATTCTCAGGTATATTTCTTTGAAGGAACCTACTCTGAGTACGAAGAAAACAAGAAGCGCCGTCTCGGCAACGAAGAGCCTAAGCGCTTCAAGTACAAGAAACTTATGGAGGAATAATTTTTTACAATATGAACAGATTCAGACCGATTATTCTTGCGTTTGTAGTGGTCCTTTCGGCTCTTCTCGCCTATGGACTTTGGACACAGCCGCAACCGAGGCCTGCTGATGCCCAGGGTTTTTCAGCAGCAAGGGTGGTTAAGGATATTGAAGTTATTTCAAAGGAAAACCACTCTGTAGCCCATCCTGAAGAACGTGCCCGTGTAAGGGAATACCTTATCGGCAGACTTGAAGGACTTGGTGCTGACACCGTCACTCTTTTTGACTATGACTCTCTTGTCAGTCCGAAAGACAGACCTTTTGTCTATACATTTGATGCGACAGACATCCTCGCGGAGTTCCCTCCGATGAACCCTTCCGATGATGATACGTATCTGATGTTTGTTGCCCATTATGACTCAAGATATGCCCAGATCATGCCGAAGGATACGGTATGGTCATTCGGTGCCGCTGATGACGGATATGGTCTTGGAATAACCCTTGAGACTGTATCTCAGCTCCTGAAGCAGCGTGAGCATTGGCATCAGGGAGTCAAGGTCCTCTTTACGGATGCAGAGGAAGTAGGTATGATGGGAATGAAGGCGATATGGGAAAACGACCGCCATGTGTTTGACAATGTAGGTCTGGTCATCAATATCGAGGCACGCGGTCCATATGGCCCGGCTCTTCTCTTCGAGGCATGCCCTGGCAATGACAAGGTAATGGAACTGTATGCTGATGCTGCCGATTATAAGTTCACATACTCGCTTACTACAGTGGTATATGGATTCATGCCTAACTTTACGGACTTCACCATCATCAAGGATGACATACCTGGTCTCAACTTCTCGACCATAGCTGACGTAAATCATTATCATACGGATAAGGATAATTTCAGCAATATCAATCCTAAGTCGATACAGCATTATGGCGCTCAGATTCTGCCTGTAGCAATGGAATATCTGACAGATGAAGCCTATTCTGACAAGGAATACTTCAAGTCTGACGAAGATGCAGTCAATTTCAGCATTCCTCTGCTGGGACTGTTCAACTTCTCGAAGCTTCAGTACGCGATTGTCAACATCGTCATTTTCCTTCTCTTCCTTATCGTTTTCGGACTTGAAGGAGTAAGAGGACGTATCAAGGCGTCAAAGGTTTTCAGGCATTCGGTATCCGTATTCTTTGTTGCCTTGGGTGTACTTGCTTTCGGAGAACTGGTTGCATATGTCAGCTGCCTTATCTGTGGCGCTGCATTCAAGCCTTTCGGTACAATCTATGGCGTGACCTTCGATAATGTTGCAATGGTTGTCTCCACTGTGATTGTCACATTGGCTGCAGTCTTTGTATATGTGGCTTCAAGACAGAAGGCTGTCCGTCAGGTGTCAGGCTCCATGAGGGCAAGTGCGGCAGTGAATGCTGCATCAAGGCATGCGTACAATAATCTGTACGGTACACTTGCTCTGATATTTGTACTTTCAGCAGCTCTCTTACTGGCGATCGGCGAGAACCTTATGTTCCTTATTCCTCTTGCATGCGTTACCGCAGCCATGATCCTGTATCATCTTACATCATTGAAGGCATGGCTGGTCATTGCAATCGGAATCATACTTCTCCATGCATTCTCGTTCTATTTCGCTCTTGCGATGGCTCTGACAATTGGTGCCTACGGTGCAGTCATCATGCTCGCTTTCTTCGACATAATGGTGCTGATTCCTCTTGCAGATCTCTACCTTCTCTCTTCGCCAAAGAAGAAGTAGATAACATCTGAGATTTAAGAACAAAGAGGGCAGGACTGCCTTTTCTGAAACTGAATCCCTCCCACTTCGTGGGCCCCTCCCGTTCACAACGGCCACGGGCGGCCATGGTTTCAGAAAAGGCAGTCCTGCCCTCTTTGTTCTTAAATCTCAGATGTTATCTACTTCTTCTTTGGCGAAGAGAGAAGGTAGAGATCTGCAAGAGGAATCAGC
>JAFVMQ010000112.1 GCA_017506825.1 Bacteroidales bacterium | reverse complement strand
TTCACTGATTCGTCTCCGTCCGGTCTTACATTGTACAGCCATTGTCCGTATCCGTATATTCCATACGGATCCTTGCTGTCACGTAGTTTTATCACCATGTCTGGAGATAACTTGAATATGTCTCGGTAATCCAGAAAATGATTCAGGAATTCCTGATCATGTGTGATTGAAAAGTCCGGTTTCATAACTGTATGGTTTTATTTCCTGAGTTCTTCTATCATTGCTTTCGCTACAGCGGAAGATGCTCCTGAATGTCCGAGTTCATTGCGTATGTCTGCGTAGCTGTCGAACATTCTTTCCCTCCTTTCATTATTCTCGATTAGTTCCCTGATTTCTGTGACAAGAGAGTCTGCGTTGCAGTCATTTTGTATGAATTCCTTGAATGCCAGTCTGTCCACTATGAGATTTCCAAGGCTTATGTATCGGATCTTCACTATTTTGCGTGCAATCCAATATGTTATCGGATTTGTGATGTAGCCTACGACCTGAGGCGTGTTGAAAAGTGCTGTTTCCAGGGATGCAGTTCCGGAATTCACTACTGCTGCTTCTGCGTGCCGTATGATTGATTGTGTCTCTCCGAAGAGAACCTTTATATACTTCCTGTTGTATTCTGTCATCCATGGCTCATAGTCCTTCATGCTGCGGGCTGGAGCACCTGCGATCAGGAATTGATAGTCGGAATATTCAGGCAGGTTGTGCATCTTGGATGCGAATTCTGCAAGTACTGGCATCATGGTGCTTATTTCCGTCTTTCTCGAGCCTGCGAGCATTGCTATGTATTTCCTGTTTTCAAGCCCTGCTCTTACGAAGAATTCTTCGCGGGTTTCGTGCATGGCTCTGGAGTCATCTACTGCATCGATTAACGGATTTCCTTTGTAGATATAGCTTATTTCCTTTGAGTCGAAGTATGCCTTCTCGAACGGGAATACTATGAAGAGATTGTCAACGTATGCTTTCAGTTTCTTTATTCGTCCCTCTCTTGAGGCCCATACCTTAGGTGCTATGTAGTAGAATACCTTGAAGCCTGCCTTGTGGGCGAACTCTGCGATCTTGAAGTTGAAGCCGGGATAGTCGATGAGGATGACTACATCCGGCATCCATTCCAGGATGTCTTCCTTGCAGAATGATACGTTTCCGAGGAGTTTGCGTGCTTTCGCCACCACTTCCACGAATCCCATCACCGCCCCGTCCTTGTAATGTCGTACCATACCGGAATTCCGGTCAGCGGTCTCCATGTTCTGCCAGACGCAGTGCATGAGATCTCCGCCCCAGAAGCGGATTTCCGCTTCTGGATCTTCTGAGTATATGCCTTTCATCAGATTGGAGCCGTGAAGGTCACCGGAGGCTTCGCCGGCTATGATGTAGTATTTCATTGTTTTGTGGTGTTATGCAAAGATGTCTTTCAAACGGTTGCATTCGTCGTAGTCGGTACAGTCGACGTTGTGGGCTACGATGCTGATGTATCCGTCGGCTACGATCCTATGGTCTGCATCCGGTGAGTTTCTGGAATCATCTTCGAATTCACCGACCATCATGTACAGATCTTCGCCCTCTTCGGTAACAGGGTTGGAACTTTGCCCAAGAAGTTCAGGAGTGATGCCATATTTCCTGTAATATTCGATATCCCATTCCCTGAACTCTCTGATCCATCTGCCAAGTCCCTGATAGCCTGTGCGGATTCCTTTTATTTCTTCAGAAGGAATGTCGGGAAAGTTCACGTTATAATACACTCCATGCTTGTCAGGCATATTTGCCATGAGCTTTTTGAAAATGTCCCCAAAATATCTTGTTATACCGCTGAAATCAGCGTCAGGATGGAGGGTGTCAAGTGACACTCCGATTGCAGGAATTCCGTTCAAGGCTGCTTCTGCTGCTGCTCCCAATGTGCCTGAATAGCACGATGCCGTGGCTGCATTCGATCCATGATTTATACCGGATATGACGACATCCGGATAATTACCTTCAAACATTGTGTTCAGTCCGAATTTCACACAGCTTGCAGGGGTGGCATCGACATAATGCCAGCCATCTCCGAGATCCTTGTGTGCAATCTGTTTGAATCCGAGTGAAACAGCCATTGACATGCCTGACTGATGCTTTTTGGGAGCTATTACGGTGACGTCGCCGTATTGTTTCATTAGTTCTGCAAGCACTTTTATACCCTTAGCCTGATATCCGTCGTCGTTTGTTATGAGAATGCGCATTTTTGTAACAATATTTTATTACAAATATAGTCAATTTATTCATAAAAATTTCTAAATTTGCATCCGATTTTGTAGAGGTGTGTCTCTACAAGATAATAAGGATATTTAAAGTATAACTTTATATAAACATTTATAAACGATGATTAAAATTGGTATTAACGGTTTCGGCCGTATCGGTCGCATGGTTTTCCGTGCAGCTGTTGAGAATTTCTCAAACGACATTCAGGTAGTAGGTATCAACGACCTTCTCGAGCCAGAGTATCTTGCTTACATGCTTAAGTATGACTCTGTTCACGGTCAGTTCAAGGGCGAAGTTGCTGTTGAAGACGGCGCTCTCGTAGTAAACGGTAACAAGATCCGCCTCACTGCAGAGATGGATCCTGCAAACCTCAAGTGGGATGAGGTTGGTGCTGAGGTAGTTGTTGAGTCAACTGGTCTCTTCCTCGAGGATGAGAAGGCTCGCAAGCACATCCAGGCTGGTGCAAAGAAGGTTATCATGTCTGCACCTTCAAAGGACGCTACTCCAATGTTCGTATATGGTGTTAACCACGAGACTTACGCTGGTCAGGACATCATCTCTAACGCATCTTGCACAACTAACTGTCTTGCTCCTATCGCTAAGGTTCTCAACGACAAGTTCGGTATCGTTAAGGGTCTCATGACAACAGTTCACGCTGCTACAGCAACTCAGAAGACTGTAGACGGTCCTTCACGCAAGGACTGGAGAGGTGGCCGCGGTATCC
>JAFVMQ010000111.1 GCA_017506825.1 Bacteroidales bacterium | reverse complement strand
TGCGACTGGATCCGAAACAAGTGAAGAATCGTTCTTCATGGCGTAGGTTTCCGGGTAATGTCTCTGTAGGAATATCTCCAGCTGCCTTATACGGACAAGATCTGTTGTGTCGGTTATGATCGAAGCAAGGAAAGCCCTGTATCTTTCATAGCCTCTCATCTGTCCAGCCCGATAGGCTTCACCTGTTATGAACAAAGGGTCCAGAGCTACCGTATCTTCCTGTATACGCATCCGAGGATACAGTTTAAGCTGCCAATATGAGTCAGACATTCCGGCAGGAACGATTATATCGAAGCTTATGGAAACATATCCTGCCCTTTCCGCAACATTTCTGAAGCGCGCGACTACACGCGAGGCGCTGATCACGTCAGTAGCGACCATCTCTCCTGTTTCATTATCACGGATAGCATTCATGATGATAGGTTCGTCCGCCAATCCGCTCCTGATGCTGTCGATCCTGACTTCACTTTCTTCAGGCTCATCCAACGGCTTCTCTTCCGGCACGGATATCTCCATCATGACCTCTCCCGAGCGGATTTTCTGCAACTTCCTGTATGGAGAGCATGATACAGCCAGAAGAAGTATTGCAATCACAAGTTTTCCAGTATCAGAACACATAGACTATCGATAACATGACATCGTCCGGAAGCAGGAAGAATTTGTTTCCTGACGAAAGAGTAAAACCACATACCGGACAGGAATATTGTCTGTAAGCAGCCAGTCCCGCCCAGAATCCCACACCGAATTCGAGGTTGAAACGGGATGAAAGCATATGGGTATAACCTGAATACAAGCCCGCCCCGAACCTGTCGCCTTCTTCAGTCTTGAGAGATATTATCCCTCCTTTGTTATATTCCTGATAACGGAGCTTTCCTGCAAACCACCACCCGGACCATGTATGCCACGGCCATAGTCTCATACCTACGGAATACGACTGCTGACGATACTGGAACTGTTTCTGAGGATCTCCCTTTCTGAATGTAAAGGGATTGTACCTCGCGCCGGCGATAAGGCTCCACCTTCTCGCCACTGCGTAAGAGGCATCAACATTCATGGTTCCAAGCCTTGCATACCCAAGCAAATCAGTCGAGATGCTGAATTTCTGTGCGCTGGCTGGACGGGCTGCTGCAAACAGAACCAAGACGAAAAGAATCCTGATCAATCTTCTCATATCTATATGTATCTGTTGAATATCTGCTCGATGTAAGATGCTTTCTGCGGATAGCGCGCAAGAAGTGCTCTGAGCAAGGCATCTCTTGATGTAACATCCGCTCCCATGACTGAAAACAGTTCCCATGCTGAGATTCCTTTTTCTTCCAGATATCGGAAGATCTGAGGATAGAACCAATATGAGGTACCGAAATTCGGGTAACTGACAGCGTATCTTTCCATGTACATCTTGGATGAAAGATAATATGCCCACATCTCACCAACTTCGCAATATCCCGAACCAGTGGATTTTCCATCACCGTAAGTCATTCCTCCGGAAGATATGTATGAACCGATTATATATAGTATATACTTGTTCCAATAGTCTGTGCCGACCTTGGAGAAATGGCTTGCATGGGCAAGTTCATGGCATACGGTGGAATAGATGCCCTTGAAATCATCCCCTTGCAGTCCCAAGGTTATGTCAGGAAGAAAAATCTTTACAAGCGGAGCGAAATCTCCAAGGAAAGACGAGAGCAGATCGGAATCAAGGATTGCACCATGATGGAGCATTACTGCGCTGCTGGCCTTCAGACGCGGAAATATCCAGATACGGATATCCTTTGGAGGAAGACTCAGGTTGAGGTCGTCCGGAGTACATCTTTCATAATAATCATACGCAGAATTGTTTACGACACATCTTCTGAACAGTTTGTCTTCAGAGTCCTCCGTCACGGTCAGATTGACTCCGTCAGGAGAAGCTTTCCCAAGTGTGGATACTGAAGCCGGAACGAGTATAAGATTGACTCCGATGGAAAAGCCTTTCACATTTTCAAAGATCAGACGATATCTGAGCTTGGCAGAGAATTTCTTGCCCATTTTGTAATATCCCTCGGAATCCGTATAGCTGTGGGAGAATTTTACAAACGAGTTGCATGACACGCGGACACCCTTCACTCCTGCAGGCTTTCCGCCATCAGCATCAGGATCGATGATCGTGATGCGTCCTGAAGGATAGACTTTCTCTGCACGAGTGTCCGTCTCAAGCATGTCTGCATTGCCCGTCAGCACATAGGCATTACGTTCGACAGCCTCCCAGTCGATACCGTCGTCTGTCCTTGTGCCGGATACATTTTCTGAAATATGGCATTCATCTATGATTTCATACTCCATATCCGGGAACTCGAAATCATAGGGAACGACAGCATATTGCCAGGTCACCTGACCGTCCGGGACTTCAGGATCGTGATACCAGTCTCCTTCCTCGACAATCTCATAATCGAGCGGGTGGTCCGTAAGATGGACTCCCATCTCTTCCAGCATTTCCACCTGTGCGCCATCTTCAGGAAGGAAACGAACATAAAGGTCCGTTGTGGACACCTCGATCCTTCCAGCCTTCGTCGGATAGAGTTCCTGGAGTGACTTTGTGATGTTTTCTGTCTTGTACGGATTTTCCAAACGCTTTCCCAAGACAATTGTCTCATGCTTCAGATGTCTTCCGTAATCAGCATCATCCGCAACATCGGACGGCATTTCGTTTTCGCTGCATGACATCAGTATGAATGCCATGAGCATCAGTCTGATTTTACCTCTCATATCTTTTCATTTTTTACGAAGGCAAAGTTCCAGACAATTATCCGTAGAATGAAAATGTCTACGGATAAAATCAAAAATCGCTATCTGAAGCACTTCAGATAGCGATTTGATATCGAAAATTAGTTGGATTTTTATAAAAAATCAAACTAATTTTTAGAAGAATGACACTGTTTTCTGCTCTACTGCAGACAGAATGCTGTTTGCAACACGGCTCACACCGAAGCGGAAAAGGTCCTTGTTGAGCCAGTCTTTGCCAAGAACCGATGCCACGATAGAGTAATAGCACAATGCATCAGCTGCTGAAGAAATACCTCCGGCCGGCTTGAAACCGATCTTCTTTCCGGTCATTGCATGATACCTGGCTATACATTCGCACATCACATATGCAGCCACAGGAGTAGCATTTACATCCACCTTTCCGGTCGAAGTCTTGATAAAGTCAGCACCAGCCTCCATAGCAATGAAAGAAGCTTCCGCGATACGTTCTGGAGTTCTCAGAAGTCCAGTCTCAAGGATGACCTTGAGGTGAACATGACGTCCCTGTCTTCCTGCAACTTCATCGATACATCTGCGGACTTCACGGATCTCTTCTGCCGCCTTATCATAGTTTCCTGAAAGGAAATGACTGAGTGAAAGAACGATATCGACCTCATCCGCACCCTGCTCTACTGCCATTTCGCATTCCTTGAGCTTGACTTCAAGAAAGCTCTGAGAGCTTGGGAAGCATGCAGAAACCACTGTAATGTTGAAATCCTTCTTTCTTGCAGCATCTACTACCGATGCAAAATTAGAGTATACACATACCGATGCCGGGAGAGGCCAGTCCGGATATGTCTCATTGAACGAATTAACCTTTCCGACCAACTTCTCTACTGACGCCGGTGTGTCGTCAGTCTTGAGAGTGGTAAGGTCCATCATTGAGAAGCAATCCTTGTAGACCTGCTCTGAACCTACCTTGTCAAGATTGTCAGCAATGATTTCCAATGCTCTGGAAATAGCCTCCTGGTCAGGAGTGTAGCCGTATTTAGTCAAAAAATCCATAATATATATGTGTTAAAATTTCAGTTTGGAGTCTATTATTATCGTTACCGGACCGTCATTAAGCAATGATACCTTCATATCTGCGCCAAAAATACCACGGCCCACTGGTTTTTCCATATTCGATTCAAGAGCTGCGAGAAACCTCTCGTACAAAGGGACAGCAACATCCGGCTTGGCAGCCTTTATATATGAAGGTCTGTTTCCCTTGACGGTAGATGCATATAATGTAAACTGACTTACTGCCAATATATCTCCTCCAATATCCTTTACAGAAAGATTCATCACCCCGTCCGCATCGTCAAAGATACGCATCGCAGCTATCTTCTTTGCAGTCCACTCTATATCCTCATCGGTATCTTCATCAATGAATGCGGCAAGCACAAGCAGACCTGTACCGATGGATGATTCATAGCCTTCCTCCGGCACTGCAACCGAAGCATGCTTCACTCTCTGTAATACTGCTCTCATTATCCTCTGATCTGAACCTTGAATCCCTCGTCAATAAGAGGCTGCACCATTGAGCGCATCTCCTCTACCG
>JAFVMQ010000110.1 GCA_017506825.1 Bacteroidales bacterium | reverse complement strand
TCTTCTGTTGTCTTCCATTTTCTTAAATGCCTCTCGGGCTGTTTACATTGTTTATAAATATACTTGGCTCACGCCAATCTGTCCTGCCGACAAATGTCGGACCTATTTCAAATTGAATATGTATGTTATCGTACCTTCCTGAAGTGCAGGTGCATCCGCACTCAGGTTGAAATGGGCCTCAAGGGCCGCCTTTCGTGCTGCCTGCCAGAGGGTCTGGTCAGATACCGTAGTGCCTTCAGCTCCAGCTACCGCCTTCTGGACGTTGCCGTAATTGTCCACCCAGATCTTTACTACCACCTTACCTGATGCCTGTACATTATATGACGGACTTGGGAGCGTACCCACTACGCTTCTGCCCTGAACCTTGGCATTAGGCTCTCCGGAGGTCTCTCCGATGCGGGTGTTGCCTTTTGCATGTCCTGCCTTCAGTGCGTCGCTTACTTCGCGCGCTGTCTGGGCGGCAAGGGTGTCCTTGTTGGTCTTGTTGTCGGTCGCGCGGAAAAGTGCCTTACGATTGATCTCCTTCTTAGGTTCCGGATCCTTGACATCCACATCACCGAAATCATCGACGACAGACTCAGGGGCTTCATTGCTCTTTGAGCCTTCGTTCGGAGCTTCGGACTGCTGGACCAGGTTCAAAGGTTTTGTCATGTCCGGGTCCTCTGTCCGGGGACTCGTGCCGTCCATCACCTGCTTAGGCTTCTCTATCTCCGGCTGTTCGAAATCGATAAGGATCATTTCCTTTTCCGGAGGTGGAGGGTCAAGGTAGGTGAAGCCTGTCACAAAGCAGCATCCGACCAGGACAATATGCAGAAAAACCGTCAAGGCGACTCCCGTCCTCCTTGACCGTCTCATCTGTCTTTCCCTTTCTTCGATGTACTGCTTGTTCATATTTCTTCTATTCCGGCGACGTCGCCATTATGACTTTATAATGGTTTCTCTTCGCTATGTTCATTACCGCTACAACCTCTTTGATCGGAACAGTCTCGTCCGCGTAGATTGAGAAAGTAGGATCCTCCTCAGCCTGGAGCAGCTCTATCAGCTCGTCTTCTATCTTGTCGAAGCGTATCGGTGTCTGATCACCGTTGATGTGGTACGAGAATGTGTCATTGTCCTGCCAGTGCTTGATCGAAACGCTGACCGTTGCCTTTGCCGATACCTGACCTGTGCTCTTGGGAAGCAGAAGCTTGAGAGCGTTAGGGTTCACAAGTGTCGAGGTCACCAGGAAGAATATGAGCAGGAGGAACACGATGTCGGTCATCGACGACATCGAGAAACCCGAGTCAACTCTTGTTGTCCTTTTGATTGCCATTTCAGTATCCTTTATTTGCTTGCAGGCTCATGGAGCATGTCAATGAACTCGATAGTGGTGCTCTCCATCTTGAATACAAGATTCGAGATCTGGGATGTCAGGAAGTTGTAGCCGAAATATGCTATGATACCTACAAAAAGTCCACCGACAGTTGTGACCATCGCTTCGTAGATACCTCCTGAAAGAAGTGTGATGTCGATGTTGTTGCCGGCAGTAGACATTCTGAAGAACGCCTGGATCATACCTGTAACGGTACCGAGGAATCCGATCATAGGCGCACCTCCGGCGATGGTAGCAAGCATAGGAAGTCCCTTCTCAAGTCTTGCAACCTCGACATTTCCCATATTCTCTACTGCTGTCTGGATGTCCTGGAGAGGACGGCCGATTCTTTCGATACCCTTTTCGACAAGTCTTGCGACCGGAGAATCATACTTCTGGCAGAGTTCGATCGCTGACTTGATCTTTCCGTCATGGATGAAATCATGGATGTCGTTCATGAAGTTCTTGTCGATCTTTCCTGCCCTTCTGATCATCCACCATTTGCTGCCGAAAATGTAGATTGCCATGACCGAAAGGATAAGAAGGACGATCATGAGCCATCCACCTTTGGTGGCCAAGTCGAAAATGGAGAGCTTCATCTCCTGCTGAAGAGGTTCTGCCACTACACCGGCAGTTGCCTGTAAAAGATTGAAAATCATAATTATATCTTACTTTTGTTTGCTCATTTGTAAAGATCCCTCGACTTCGCTCGGGATGACATTGCAATAGTCTTAGTGTAACTTGCTGTCCGCAAGCACATAATCGTGCAAAAGTAAGAATAAATTCGGAATAAATGAAATTTATTTGTACTCGGCGCCGCTGAAGAAAAGAGCGTTTCCAGGTACCGACGAACCGGCATCCGAACGGTTTCCGGACTCGATCAGTTCGTAAATCCATGACGGTTCCTTTTTGCCTCTTCCCACTTCTATGAGTGAACCGACGATTGCTCTCACCATGTTGCGCAGAAAACGGTTTGCCCGGATACGGAACACGATATAGTCACCGTCTTCACAAGGAAAGCCCATCATGTCGACATGTTCCGGTCTGTAAGATGTCCAGCGGGCTTCTGTAATCGTGCAGACCGAGGTTGCGTTGTTGCCGCCGACCTTTTCGAAACAGCTGAAATCGTGCTCTCCGAGAAGAAGTTCCGCAGCCTCGTTCATCTTGTCGGTGTCAAGCTTGTAACGCATTCTGTATGAGTATTTTTCGCAGAAAGGGTCTTTGCGGAAATGAATGAAGTAGTGATACTCTCTCGAAGTTGCGTCAAATCTTGCATGGAAGTCTTCTCCAACCTGGGAAATCTCGTGGACCGCTATCTGTCGGGGCAGCATGGCATTTAATTTGTAGCGTAGATGCGCTGCTTCGACACTGACTTCGTCAGGGGTCTCAAAGTGGGCGATATAGTTGATGGCGTTTACGTCAGAATCTGTCCTTCCTGCTCCTGTAACCTGGATTGAGGTTCCGAGCAAGGTCGACAAAGCCTTTTCAAGTTCGCCTTGAACTGTGCGCGCGTTGTTCTGGATCTGCCATCCGCAGAATTCGCTGCCGTCATATGAGAGCCTGATTTTGTGTCGCATATCAAAATAATTGAGTAACTTTGTAAGTTTTAAAATGCAAAAATATCAAAAATCATATTTATGGAGAGCATAAACATAAAAGAATTGAATGACCGCATCCAGAGAGAGAGCTCGTTTGTGGACATCCTTACGATGGAAATGAACAAGGTCATCGTAGGTCAGAAGCATCTTGTGGAGAACCTCCTGATCGGTCTTCTTGCAAACGGACATATCCTTCTTGAAGGTGTTCCTGGTCTTGCAAAGACTCTGGCAATCAATACTTTGTCTCAGGCTGTGGATTCAAAATTCAGCCGTATCCAGTTTACTCCGGATCTTCTTCCTGCCGATGTCATCGGTACTCTCATCTACTCGCAGAAGAGCGAGCAGTTCCAGATAAAGAAAGGTCCGATCTTCGCAAACTTCGTTCTTGCAGATGAGATCAACCGTTCACCTGCAAAGGTGCAGTCAGCCCTCCTGGAGGCCATGCAGGAGCGTCAGGTGACTATCGGAGACGAGACATTCCCTCTTCCTCAGCCTTTCCTTGTGATGGCTACCCAGAACCCTATCGAACAGGAAGGAACATATCCGCTGCCCGAAGCACAGCTTGACCGTTTCATGCTCAAGGTAGTTGTAAGCTACCCGAAGAAGGAGGAAGAGCGCATGATTATCCGTATGAACAACAGCGGTTCCTTCCCGAAGGCGACCCCTGTGCTCAAGCCGGAGGATATTGTGAGAGCACGTGAGGTCGTGAAGGATGTCTACATGGACGAAAAGATCGAGAGATATATCGTTGACATTGTATATGCAACCCGCACTCCGCAGGATTATAACCTCGGCAAGCTTGCAAACATGATTTCATACGGTGCATCTCCGCGTGCCAGCATCTCGCTTGCAGCTGCATCAAAGGCGTATGCATTCATAAAGAGAAGAGGATATGTGATTCCTGAGGATGTGCGTGCAGTATGCTACGAAGTGCTCCGCCACCGTATCGGTCTTACTTATGAGGCTGAGGCCGAGAACATGACGACTGACCAGATCATTTCTGAAATCATCAATGCAGTAGAAGTTCCATAGGAGGGACCATGAGCAGTTTATCAGCAAACGACCTTTTGAAGAAGGTCAGGAAGATAGAGATCAAGACCAGGGCGCTTTCGCACCAGATCTTCGCCGGTGAATACCACTCGGCCTTCAAAGGACGTGGTATGGCTTTCAGCGAGGTGCGCGAGTACCAGTACGGTGATGATGTGCGTAACATGGACTGGAATGTGACCGCACGTCTTCGTACTCCGTATGTGAAGGTTTTTGAAGAGGAGAGGGAACTGACCGTAGTTCTTCTTGTTGATGTCAGCCGTTCGAGACTTTTCGGTACAGTCGGCAGCAGCAGGAAGGATGTGCTTGCGGAGATAGCTGCAGTGCTGTCGTTCTCTGCAATAATCAACAATGACAAGGTCGGAGCCCTGTTCTTCAGTGACAAGGTGGAAAAGTTCATTCCGCCCAAGAAGGGACGCAGTCATCTTCTCCATATCATCAGGGAAATAATCGAGTTCGAGCCGACGACTGACGGTACAGACATTTCGGAGGCATTGCGTTATCTTACCAATGCGATCAAGAAGAAATGTACAGCCTTCCTGCTTTCGGACATGATCGATGTGGACAAGGATGGAAATCCTAAGTATGAGGAGGCTCTGAAGGTTGCTGCGGGAAGACACGATCTTTCGGTCATAGAAGTTTTCGACCCTCGCGAAAGAAGCATACCGGATGTCGGACTCATCCATATAAAGGATTCAGAGTCAGGACAGGCTGCTTGGGTGAACACATCGGACAGGAAGACGAGACTGGCGTATGAAGAGTGGTTCCGAAATGTGGAACAGTCTTCTTCCCGCCTTTTTATGAAATATAATGTGGACAAGGTAAGCATAGCTCTTGATGACGATTATGTCAAGGGACTCATGACATTGTTCAAAAACAGGTAGTATATATGCGTAAAGCATTGATATATTTGATTATGCTGTTCGGTGCAGTATCTGCATGGGCTCAGGACAGTCTTGCTGTCGCCGATGTGCAGGATACGGCATCCGTCCTCAAAGGAAAGGTTGTGCCGATGAACGGTGCTTTCCTCCAGCCTTTGCAGGAAAGGGATTCCGTTCTTGTAGCCGATCAGCTTTTTTATGGATTCGAACTCAAGCAGGTCGAAGAGGGAACTTTGTTTGCTCTTCCGGAGTGGAAGAATGACGAGAGGGGAGGAGTACAGGCGGTCAGTCCTTGGATTGTCGATACCGTCAAGGTTACAAGGCAGAAGAAAGGTATGCCTAGACTGCTCGACCTCAGAGGTCGCCTTCTTATAACGTCTTTTGACGAAGGCACGTACGAACTCCCTCAGATAATGGTGGGAAGGCTTTCAAAGGAAGGTGTGATCGATACCCTTCTGTTTGATCCGATGCGTCTTGAAGTCAAGACAATGCCGGTGGATACCGCTACATTCGTACCGCATGATATCAAGGGACAGATCAAGTACCCTGTTACATTCGAGGAGGTCAAGCCTTGGCTTTTAGGATTCTGGGCTTTTGCTGTTGTCATCATAGTTGCCGTATGTCTGATGATCATGCATAAAAGGAAGGATGATCCCGCTTATGTCAGGAAGGATCCGGCTCATATCGTGGCGTTGCGCGAACTTGACAAATACAGGGGTAGCAAGCTATGGGTACCGGAAAAGCAGAAAATGTTCTACTCGGGAGTTACCGATGCGCTGAGAGAGTACATCTCTTCGCGTTACGGAATTTCCGCAATGGAGATGACTACAGCAGAGATCTTCAAGGATATGAAGGATACGGACGCTCCAGCGGAAATGCAGAAGGAAATGCAGGAACTCTTCGAACGTGCTGATTTCGTGAAGTTTGCAAAGTATATCGCCTCTGACGATGATAATGCGGCTGTTCTTCCGTTGGCTGTCCGTTTCGTGACAGAGACTTATCAGGCAGAGGTCGAAGAAGAGGTTTCTAACAATGGAGGGAATGAGTGATGTTTTTTGAGTATCCGAAACTTTTGTGGCTGCTTGTCTTACCGGTTCTGCTGGTATTGCATTACATATATCTTGAGCTGTCCGGAAGACATCCGCATCTGAGGGTGTCGACCTCTGTCCCCTGGACGATCAGGAAGAATCCTTTCATGGCTTTTTTCAGACATGTGCCTTTCCTTCTCAGGACCTTCGCATTAGTGATGATTGTCATTGCCATTGCCCGCCCTCGCTCGTCCGAACAGATGGAGAGGATCGATACGGAAGGTATAGACATAGTTCTTGCGATGGACGTGTCCACTTCAATGCTCGCACGGGACCTTACTCCGGACCGTATCAGTGCGTCAAAGGATATAGCCATCGAGTTTATCGCACAGCGTCCGACCGACAGGATGGGTATAGTCGTGTTCGCGGGAGAAAGCTTTACGCAGTGTCCGCTTACTACCGACCGTGCCACTCTCATCAATCTTATGAAGGAGGTGCAGACAGACCTTATCGAGGACGGAACCGCCATAGGAAACGGTCTTGCTACAGCTGTCGCGAGGATGAAGGATTCCGATGCGAAGAGTCGTGTGGTCATTCTTCTTACTGACGGTGTGAACAACAGGGGAGAGATTTCTCCTCAGATGGCAGCAGAAATCGCCAAGACATACGGTATCAGAGTCTATACGATCGGAGTAGGAAAGGAAGGTATGGCGCCTTATCCTGTAATGACTCCATGGGGTGTCGAGATTCAGAACGTAAGGGTCGAGATAGACGAGGCTTTGTTGTCTGAGATTGCCGAAGCCACAGGCGGACGTTATTTCAGAGCTACTGACAATACGAAGCTGTCGGAGATATACAGCGAGATCAACAAGATGGAGAAGGCGAGGACTACTGTCGACAGTTTCCCTGTCTACAAGGAACTTTTCGGAAAGTATGCTCTTATGGCTTTGCTTGCCTTCATGCTTGAGCTTTTTATTAACTGGTTTGTAATAAGGAGGTTGCCATGATACATTTTGCACAAGGTCAATATCTGCTGCTCCTGTTTCTTATTCCGTTCTTCTTTATCGTACAGGCAGTTGTCCTGAATCTGAGAAGACGCAGGTTGAGGAAATTCGGTGATGAGCAGCTGGTGTCGCAGCTGATGCCTTCTTATTCTAAAGGCAAGGTCTGGGTACGCCTTTCGTTCTTTGCGGTAGGATTCTTCTTCTTTGTCATAGGACTTTCGAGACCTCAGATAGGTGCGAAGCTGAAGGAACACGAGACCAAGGGCGCGGAAATCATGATAGTGCTCGACGTTTCGAACTCGATGCTTGCGGAAGATTATTCCCCTAACAGGCTTGAAAGAGCCAAACTTGCCATTTCAAGACTTGTGGACAAGCTTAGGGAAGACCGCATAGGGCTTATCGTGTTTGCCGGAAATTCATTTGTCCAGCTTCCGATAACTACAGATTATGTGTCTGCAAAGATGTTCCTTAATTCCATATCGACGGAATCTGTTCCGGTGCAGGGTACGGCTATAGGTGATGCCATCAATACCGCAATGCGCAGTTTCAGCGCCCAGAGCGAGAAGAGCCGTGCCATTGTGATAATTACTGACGGTGAGAACCATGAGGACGATCCTGTGGAGGCAGCGAAGCTTGCGGCGGAGTCGGGTGCAAGGGTTTTTGCGATTGGAGTAGGTTCTCCTGAAGGAAAGCCTATCCCGATGGATGGCGAGCTTCTGAAGGACAAGGATGGTGAGATTGTGGTCACAAGATTGGATGAGAAGGTGCTTCAGGAGGTTGCCAATGCTGGAAACGGAGTCTATGTCAGGGCTGGAAACAGTGAGTTCGGACTCAATCCGGTCATTGAGAACATCCGCAGGATGGAGGATGAGAAGTACAGTTCGGTTGTTTTCGAGGAGTATGATGAGCAGTTCATGTATTTCCTCGGTATCGCATTGTTCTTCTTTGTACTGGAGATGCTTGTAGGCGACAGGAAGCCTAAAAGACATTTGTTTAACAGATAGTTTTATAAGTTTTCCGGACCTCCGGGTCGGGAAACTTGGAATCAGGGGAGATGTTTCCCGACCCGAAGGTCCGAAAGCTCCCGAAAAATCAGATAGATGAAAAGTATATTTTACATATTGTTTGTCCTGATGTTTGTTACGCAGCTGCCGGCGGAAGCGCAGGTGGATAAGAAGGATGTGCGCAGGGGTAACAGGGATTTCAAGAAGGAGAACTGGCGTGAGGCTGAGATCGATTACCGCAAGGCTCTTGTGAAGGATTCGCTGTCTCTTGCCGCGGCATACAATCTTGCCAATACCCTGTATCGTGAGGGAGATGCCGAGCAGGCTCAGAAGATAATGGAGACAGTCAAGGAGATAGCTCCTGCAAGCGTTTCCGCTGCGGACTATTATTATAATCTTGGAGATCTTGCTATTGCACGCCAGGACTGGCAGGGTGCCGTTGATGCATTCAAGGAGTCCTTGTTGAGGAATCCGGGTGACCTGAATGCGAAGGAGAATTACATTTATGCCAGAAAGAAGCTTCAGGACCAGCAGCAGAATCAGCAGAACGATCAGAACAATCAGGATCAGAACCAGGATAACCAGGACAATCAGGATAATCAGGGTCAGAACGATCAGAAGAATCAGGATGATAAGGATCAGCAGGATCAGAATAAGGACCAGCAGGATAAGAACAAGGACCAGCAGGATCAGAATGATCAGAAGAACCAGGATCAGCCTCAGTCTCAGCAGGGACAACAGCCTAAGATAACTCCGCAGGCCGCCCAGCAGATGCTCCAGGCTATCCAGGCAAAGGAGAAGGAGACTCAGGACAAGGTCAACAAACAGAAGGCCGAAGCTCTGAATTCAAGACAGAAAGATAAGAATTGGTAACAGGAGGAGAATATGAGAAAACTGTTGTTGACAGCATTAAGTGTTTTTTACGTCATCATGGCGTTCGGTCAGAACGATATCAAGGTCGAGGCGCCGAATGTAGTGGCAGCGGACGAGCAGTTCAATGTGACGTTCATTATAGAGGGAGAGGAGAATCCTTCTGATTTCCAGTGGAACCCGGGAAGTGATTTCCAGGTGTTGTGGGGTCCTCAGTCCGGACGGTCTACCAGTATACAAATAGTCAATGGAAAGCGCAGCAAGTCTGTTCAGACCACATATACATATGTTGTCAGGCCTTCAGGAACTGGAAAATTCAGCTTCCCCCGTGCGAGTGCCAAAGTAAAGGGTAAGGAGATTTATTCTGAACCGGCATCCATACAGGTGGCGGCAGCAGGGGCTGCATCATCTTCACGTCCCCAGCAGCAGACCCGGCAGTCCGGTCAGCAGCAGACCCAGAGGCAGCAGACCGGCATACAGGATGGAGATATTTTCCTGAAGATGGATCTGAGCCGTTCGAAGGTTGTAGTCGGCGAGCCGATAATTGCGACTCTGAAACTATATCAGCGCGTGAACATTGCCGGGTTTGAAAATGTGACATTTCCGACTTTCAACGGATTCTGGAGCCAGGAGATCGAGGCTCCGACAAACATCGAGTTTTCGAGGGAGGTCTACGACGGTCAGATATATAATTCGGCACTTCTTCGTAAATTCGTGATAATACCTCAGCAGCAGGGTCAGATAAAGATTGATCCGGCAGAGATGATATGCCTTGTCAATGTGCGTGTGTCTCCGGGCGGAACCAGTATTTTTGACGGATTCTTCGATGATTACAGGACAGTAAGGAAGAAGGTTTCCACAGGTCCTGTTACAGTCAATGTTTCGCCTCTTCCTGATGGTGCTCCGGCATCATTTGCGGGAGGTGTAGGATCGTTTACGGTATCTGCAAAGATAAGTCGTGATACACTTAAGACCCACGAAGCCGCATCTCTTCTGGTGACGGTTTCCGGCAAGGGCAACATATCTCTTCTTGAAGCTCCGAAGGTCAGCTTCCCTCCTGATATGGAGGTGTATGACACCAAGATTTCTGAGAAGATTGATAAAGGTGGATTGTCTGGCAGCAAATTCTATGAATATCCGTTCATACCGAGAAGCTATGGCGATTTCGAGATTGCTCCGATCAGGTATTCATATTATGATGTGAATCAGGGCAGGTATGTGACATTGGAAACCGAACCGATATCAGTAGTGGTGGAACGTGGTAATGAGACAGATGCAGGGGGTACAGTGATTTCCGGTCCATCGAAAAAGGATGTCAGGACTTTGGGCAGCGATATAAGGTTTATCAGCACGAAGTCACCGGATCTTGTCTCAAAGGGCAGATTCTTTATAGGTTCTGCAGGATTCTGGATCATCTTCGTTCTGCTCTTTGTACTGGCGGCGGTTTCATGGCTTGCTTTCAGAAAGGTTGCTGCAAGAAGGGCGGATATTGCAGGTACAAAGAACAGGAAGGCGACAAAGATGGCCCTCAAGAGACTCCATCTTGCAGGTACATTCCTCAAGCAGAATCTTTATACTGCTTTCTACGAAGAGCTCCATAAGGCACTTCTCGGTTTCGTTTCCGACAAGCTGAACATACCTTTTGCAGAGCTTTCCAAGGATAATCTCAGGGAAGCCTTGAAAGAAAGGAATGTAGCTGCAGGCCATATAGAGTCGTTCATCGGTATTCTTGATGCCTGCGAGTTTGCGAGATATGCTCCGGATGCAGGACATGAGGCAATGGAGGCTCATTATAAAGCTGCAGTGGAAGTCATATCATCAATGGATTCGAATATGAAGTCTAAAAAGAACAATGTCTCCACAGGTGTGCTTGCCTTGATTCTTCTCGTCGTTCCGGTAGCGGCTTCTGCGGAGAATGATGCTTATGTGGATTCTTTGTGGAACTCGGCAAATACCTCTTATGTGGAGGGAAGATGGGTGGATGCTGTCTCCGATTATGAAAAGATTGCTGACATGGGACTTGAGTCTGCCGCATTGTACTGCAATACAGGAGATGCATGGTTCAAGGATGGAAATGTCCCTATGGCGATACTGTATTATGAAAGGGCTTTGAATATAGATCCATCCTATTCGGATGCCAGGTACAATCTGGAGCTCCTTAACTCTGCCGTTCAGGACAGGATCGATCCGGTTCCGGAACTCATTCTCAAGGCTTGGGCACGTAAGGCCTGCTGGATGATGGATTCTGATTCGTGGGCTGTATGTTTCCTTGTACTGCTTGCCTTTTCGCTTGCTCTTATGCTTGTCTTCGTTCTTGCACCAACAGCAGGATGGCGACGTACAGGCTTTTTTACGGGTATAGCGGTACTTCTTCTTGCCGTTGCTTCTCTTGCATTCTCGATCTGGCAGAAGAATGATTATATGAATGCTGATGATGCGATAATAATGCGTCCTGTAACCTCGGTAAAGAGTTCTCCTTCATCAGAATCTTCGACCGACCTTTTCATATTGCATGAAGGTACGAAGGTAAAGGTTCTGGATACAGTAGGAAAATGGAACAATATTGAACTGGCAGACGGAAGGCAGGGATGGATTCCGTCTGATGATATTGAGATAATTTAACATAAAAACTGATAACCATGAAAAGATTTATGACAGCTGTTCTCTACGTTTGTGCGTTGGGAATGGCTGCCGTTGCTTCTGCAGCGGCTAAGAATGAGCTTCCTGACTGGCAGGATCCTCAGGTGGTGCAGAGAAACCGTCTTCCGATGTCATCTCATTTCGAGACTGACGGTCTGAAACTCACGCTTAATGGTATGTGGGACTTCTGCTGGTATGAAACCATCGGTTCCCGTTCCAAGGATTTCTACAAGACTGATTTCAATGCTTCGGGATGGGACAGGATTCCGGTTCCCGGCATGTGGGAGCTGAACGGATATGGAGATCCTGTTTACCTTAACGTAGGTTATGCATGGAGAGGGCATTATGCAAACAATCCTCCATTCCCTGCCGAGTGGCATAACTATGCAGGACAGTACAGGAAGACGTTTGTTCTCGGAGACGATTGGAAAGGAGAGGATGTATTTCTGCACATCGGTTCTGCTACGTCTAATGTGCGTGTGTGGATCAATGGAAAGGAGGTCGGATACAGCGAGGACAGCAAGCTGGAGGCACGTTTCAATATTACAAAACATGTAAAGACAGGGGAGAATCTCATTGCTCTTGAAATATTCCGCTGGTGTGACGGAACATATCTTGAGGACCAGGACTTCTGGAGATTGACAGGAATCGGTCGTGATGTGTATGTCTATTCACGTCCGAAGAACAGGCTGGAGGATATCCGTGTGACTGCTGCTGCTTCAGGAGAGGCATCGGTCTATGCCGAGGTTACAAAGGGTGTGAAGTCTCTGCGTTTCACTCTTCTTGATCCTTATGGAAAGGAGGTTGTATCGGAGACTGTTCCTGTTGTGTCAAAAGAACATTCGGAAAGAGGATTTCCTGTTCTCCGTACTTCGCTGCAGGTGCCTTCTGTAAAGCAGTGGAGTGCCGAGACCCCATGGCTGTATACTCTTGAAGTCGATGTTCTGGACAATAAAGGACAGACAGAGGAAACTTCGATAGAGATAGGTTTCAGGGATGTCTGCGTCAAGGACGGGCAGCTTCTGGTAAACGGTCAGCCGGTTTTGATCAAGGGTGCCAACAGACATGAAATGAACCCTTACAAAGGATATGTCGTTACCGAAGCAGACATGATCCAGGATATCCTTATCATGAAGAAGCTTAATATCAATGCCGTACGTACATGCCATTACCCTGACGAACCGCTGTGGTATTCGCTTTGTGACAGATATGGTCTCTATATGGTGGCGGAGGCTAATGTGGAGTCTCATGGAATGGGATATGGACAAAGCTCTCTTGCAAATGATGAGGCTTACGAGACTGCCCATCTTGATAGAATTCTCAGAGCGGTACAGAGGGATTTCAATCACCCTTCAGTGATTATCTGGAGTCTTGGAAATGAGGCTGGCAACGGTCCTAATTTCGTCAAGGGATATGAAATGGTGAAAGCCTTCGACCCGAGCCGCCCTGTCCAGTATGAGAGAGCGGAGTTTGCCGACAATACGGATATCATGTGTCCTATGTACTGTGACCATAACTGGTGCGAGAGATATTCTCTTGCCAATCAGCCAAGACCTCTGATCATGTGCGAATATGCCCACGCAATGGGTAACTCCATGGGTGGTCTGAAGGAGTACTGGGATCTTGTACGCAAATATCCTTCATTCCAGGGCGGTTTCATATGGGATTTTGTCGATCAGGCTCTCTGGTGGCCTGCAGATGCGGCAAAGAATGGTACTGACCATGTCTTCGTGTATGGCGGTGACTTCAATGACTATGATCCTTCCGACAATTCGTTCTGCTGCAACGGTATCATAGCTGCTGACCGTTCATATCATCCGCATGCGTATGAGGTTGCCTATCAGTACAGGTCTATCCTGACCTCTGCTGATTCAAAGGCAGCCCTCGATGGCAAGGTCAATGTATATAACGAGTATTTCTTCATCGATCTTTCACGCTATATGCTTGAATGGGATGTCGAGGTTGATGGTGTGAAGGTGCTGACCGGTTATGTGCCTGTGTTGAATGTGGATCCTCAGCAGACTGCTGAAGTCGATCTCGGATTCAATGAGGCAGATATAATGGAAGCCAGTTATACCGATTCTCTCGCAGGACATGATGTTTACCTGAATGTGCGTTATGTTCTCAAGCGTGCAGACGGCATACTCCCGGCAGGTTCAGAGGTATCATATGATCAGATATGTCTCAATGAGGCGGCGCTCGAGCCTTTTATGCCGTCTTCAGGTCTGCCTTCGTATGGTGTGGAAGACGGTCTTCATGTTTTCTATGGTGATATGACGTTCGATGGTGCGGGAAACAAGCGTACTGCTCCTTGGAAGGTGGTCTTTGATGAGACCGCAGGTACTCTGGCATCATATGAACTTGGGGAGAAGATGGTGGTAGACGAGCCTCTTATGCCATGTTTTGCAAGGGCATCCAACGAGAATGATCTCGGTGCCGGACAGGATAGAAGACTTGCTGTATGGCGTAATGCAGAGTTCAAGGTTTCTTCGTTTGATGTAGCCAAGGCTGAGAATTGCTATGTCGTTACTGTCGCATATGAACCGATTGCTGAGGCTGCTGCGTTAAAACTGACGTATGAGGTATATGCTGACGGTTCGGTGGTTCTGACAGAGTCCATGACTGATGCCGGTAAGCTTGCAGAAATGCCGATGCTTCCTCGTTTCGGACTATGTTTCGGTATGAACGGAGCTTATTCTACATTGGAGTTCTTCGGTCTCGGACCTCACGAGAACTATATTGACCGTGCATCTTCTGCTCTTATGGGCCATTATGTGCAGAGAGTGGAAGACCAGTACCACTATGGCTTTGTGCGACCTCAGGAGTCCGGTACAAAGACTCAGTTGAAGTGGATGCGGGTGCTTGATGACAATGGCGCAGGTCTGGAGATCAGATCGGATGTGAAGTTCTCAGGTTCAGCCCTTCCTTTCCATTGGAAGGAGATGGATGTGAGGATGCTTGGCAACAATCAGGCTCATTCTCTCGAATTGAAGAAACTTGCCCATGAAAACGAGCGTTCTCTCGGAAAGACTTGGGTGAATGTAGATCTTGCTCAGATGGGTCTTGCCTGCATCAATTCATGGGGAGCATGGCCTCTCGAGCAGCATCGCATAAAAGCTCAGCCTTACGAATTCAGAATTGTGTTTGCTCCGGTAAATAACTGATATTCATGAAGCTTTATATGATGAGACATGGGGAAACTGCCTGGAATGCCGATAACCGCATTCTGGGCAGTACCGATATCCCCCTGAATGCAAAGGGGCGTGAACAGGCCAGGGAGGCTGCGGAAAGACTGAAGGACATCAGTTTCGATATCATATATACTTCGGAATTGAGTCGCGCCAAGGAGACCGGGCTTGCTGTGGCTGCTCTTCAACCTGGTTGCAAGATCTTTCATGATGCCTGTCTCAATGAGAATGATTTCGGTGATTTCGAAGGTAAGGACAGATGTTCCGAGGAGTATCAGAGCGAGAAGAGAAAATGCTTCAAGAGATATCCGGGAGGGGAATCGTTTCTGGATGTTGCAGCCAGGGTATATCCTTTCATCAAATCTTTGCTTTCTGACCCTCAGCTCCAGGATAAGACGATTCTTGTAGTTTCTCACGGCGGTATCTGCCGTGTCATCTCCAGCTACTTCCGTGACATGGAAAACGAAGAGTTCATAACCTTCTCCATGCCCAACTGCGCCTGTCAGCTCATATACTCCGACTGATTCTCTCTTACGTCATTCCCGACTTCGATCGGGAATCCCTTCCAAACACCAAACCTCGTCAGTGGCTCGCTCCGCAGGAGCATAGGGAAAATGCTCCGCTCGCGCACTGACGAGGTTTGGTGTGTTTTGTAAAGTGTTGGTTGATCGGTGTTCTTTATATGTCTCAAGTGGATTACTCCCACTCGATTGTTGCTGACGGCTTTGGTGAGAGGTCGTAGCAGACGCGGTTCACGTTAGGAACCTCGGCGAGGATACGGTCGGTGATCTTGAGGAGGATCGGCCACTCGATCTGCTCGATGGTAGCGGTCATCGCATCAATTGTGTTCACGGCGCGTATGATTACCGGCCAGTCATATGAACGTGCGTTATTGCGTACGCCTACTGACTTGAAGTCCGGAACAACTGTGAAGTACTGCCATACAGTCTTGTCAAGTCCCGCCTTGGCGAACTCTTCGCGGAGGATCGCATCAGCCTCGCGGAGAGACTCGAGACGGTCACGTGTGATTGCTCCGAGGCAGCGTACTCCGAGACCCGGACCTGGGAATGGCTGACGGTAAACCATTTCGTATGGGAGACCGAGTTCAACACCGCAAGCGCGCACTTCGTCCTTGAAGAGCTGCTTCAGAGGCTCTACGAGTTCGAACTGAAGGTCCTCAGGAAGACCGCCGACGTTGTGGTGTGACTTCACCATCTTTGCAGTCTTTGTACCGCTCTCTACGATGTCCGGATAGATTGTACCCTGACCAAGGAAGTCGATGCCGTCAAGTTTGCGTGCCTCTTCCTCGAACACACGGATGAACTCGCCGCCGATGATCTTTCTCTTCTGCTCAGGATCTGCAACGCCTTCGAGAAGACCGAGGAAACGGTCTGTCGCGTCTACGTAGATGAGGTTTGCGCAAAGCTGGTTTCTGAACACTTCTACAACGTTCTCAGATTCTCCCTTACGCATGAGACCATGGTTTACATGGACACATACGAGGTTGTCACCGATAGCCTTGAGAAGGAGTGCGGCTACAACCGAACTGTCCACTCCGCCTGAGAGTGCGAGGAGAACCTTACGGTCACCGACCTGCTTGCGTACAAGCTCGATCTGGTCGGCAACGAAGTTTTTCATGTTCCAGTTTGCTTCAGCCTTGCAGGTGTCGAAGACAAATCCCTTTACTGCGTTCTTGATGAACTCCTCGTCGTTTCCGAATTCAGGAAGTTTAACTTCGCAGAGGGCCTTGTCGTGACCTGCAGCCATTACAGGATAGCCTGCTTCATAGATTTCAGGAAGAACATCGATGGCAACGCCGTCGATTACATTGTTGGGACCACCATTGATGATGATACCTTTTACGTTAGGAAGAGCCTTAAGCTCTGATGCTGTGATGTCATGAGGGTATATCTCGCTGTATACTCCCAATGCGCGGATGGCTCTGGCTACCACGGTGTTCTCATGGCTTCCGAGATCCAGAATGACAATCATATCCTGCTTCATATTCTCTTATAGTTTAATTCGGGCGCAAAAATAAAAAAAGAGTTTCAAATATTATATAAAAATATCTAATTTTGCGCGATTAATTATTAGCAGATTATGCAGGATATAAGAAACATTGCGATCATTGCCCACGTCGACCATGGCAAGACAACTCTCGTCGACAGGATGATCTATCAGGCGCGTCAGGCACGCGAGCAGGAAAAGCTGGGAGAGCTGATTCTTGACAACAATGATCTTGAAAGGGAAAGAGGTATCACCATTCTTGCGAAGAATGTATCAGTTATATATAAGGGCGTAAAGATCAATGTGATCGATACTCCGGGCCATAGCGACTTCGGTGGAGAGGTTGAACGTGTTCTCAATATGGCTGATGGTGTCATTCTTCTTGTGGATGCGTTTGAAGGCTGTATGCCACAGACTCGTTTCGTGCTTCAGAAAGCGATAGAGATGGGTAAGAAGCCTGTTCTGGTCATCAATAAGGTAGATAAGCTTAACTGCCGTCCTGATGAGGTACAGGAGGAGGTGTTCGACCTTATGTTCTCTCTTGGAGCGACAGAGGATCAGCTTGATTTCAAGACTGTTTACGGAAGTGCAAAACAGGGCTGGATGTCCCATGACTGGAAGCAGCCGACAAATGACATCACTGCTCTTCTTGATACTATTCTCGAGGTTGTTCCAGCTCCTCAGGTGCAGGAGGGTACGCCTCAGATGTTGATATCGTCTCTCGAATATTCCCCTTATGTGGGACGTATCGCAGTCGGACGAGTTACGAGAGGTTCGTTGCAGGCAGGCATGAACATAACCCTCTGCAAAAGATATGATATCCAGCAGAAACAGAAGATAAAGGAACTCATGGTCTTTGACGGTCTTGGAAAGGCAAAGGTCGATGAGGTGCAGTGCGGAGACATATGTGCTGTAGTAGGTCTTGAGGGTTTTGAAATCGGAGATACTGTTGCAGATTTTGAGAATCCGGAAGCCCTGCCGCCAATCGAGGTCGACGAGCCTACAATGAGCATGCTTTTCTGCATCAACAACTCTCCGTTCTTCGGAAAGGAAGGTAAGTTCGTTACTTCGAGACACCTCAAGGACCGTCTTGAAAAGGAACTTGAGAAGAATCTTGCACTGAGAGTGAAGCCAGGTCCGAATGCGGACTCGTTCATCGTTTACGGACGAGGTGTTCTCCATCTTTCTGTCCTTATCGAGACCATGCGTCGCGAGGGTTTCGAACTTCAGGTAGGACAGCCTAAGGTTCTTGACAAGGTCATCGGAGGTCAGCGTTGCGAGCCTATCGAGATGCTTACCATCGATCTTCCTGAGGAATTTGTAGGAAGGGCTATCGAGATGGTTACCCGCAGGAAGGGAGCTCTGATCCAGATGGAGGGAAGAGGTGACAGGACCCATCTCGAATTCGACATACCTTCGCGCGGTCTGATGGGACTTCGAAGCAACCTGCTTACAGCCACCCAGGGCGAAGCTGTGGTGGCGCACCGCCTCAAGGGTTACGAACCTTACAAGGGTGATATAGAGCGTCGTACAAACGGATCGCTCGTTTCTCTTGAGACAGGTCTGTCTGTGGCTTATTCTATGGACAAGCTGCAGGACAGGGGTCGTTTCTTCATCGAACCTGGAGTGGAAATCTATGAAGGACAGGTTGTCGGAGAGCATACCCGTGACCGCGACCTCAATATCAACATCTGCAAGACAAAGAAGCTTACCAACATGCGTGCTTCCGGAAGTGATGACAAGGTCATGCTCCCTCCTCCTGTGGTGTTCTCTCTTGAAGAGGCTCTGGAATATATACAGGAAGATGAACTTGTGGAGGTGACTCCGAAATCCATGAGATTGAGGAAGATCATTCTGAACGAATTGGAGAGAAAAAGAAAAAGTTCAGATATAAATTGCTAATAATAAAAGTTTTTGTTACCTTTGCGGGCTCAAATCTATTTATGGGTCAGTATGAGTGACGGATTTATCATACCTTTAAATGGATTGGCGACCGGAAAGAATGAGTTTTCATGGAAGGTCGGCAAGGAGTTCTTCGAAAGTTTTGACAACACGGAAGTGATTGATGCTGAGCTGGATGCGGAGGTTGTTGTGGAGAAGTCGGGACGTTATATCGGAGTCGATTGCGACGTCTTCGGAAGTGTGATGGTGGAGTGCGACAGGTGTCTTGAGGACCTTGAGATGCCGGTAGATGTAAGGATCAGGCTTAGTGTCAAATATGGTGATGAAGAATCCTCGGATGCTCCTCAGGAAGGGGAGAGGGAGGTTGTCTTCGTACCTGAAGACGGTGTCGGGCTGGACATGAGTCAGATAATATATGATTATGTCTGTGTCTCGCTTCCTATGCAGCGTACTCACGCTCCCGGAGAGTGCAATCCGGAGACTATGAAGTATTTCGGTGCTCCTGTGGTTACGGAGGAGGATCAGGCTGAAGGGGAGAATCCGTTTGCGGCTTTGAAGGACATGTTCAAGTGATTATTAATAATTTAAAAATATACAACAATGGCACATCCAAAACACAGGGTCTCTAAGCAGAGACGAGACAAGAGAAGAACACATGACGTAGCAGTAGTTCCTACTCTCGCTACATGTTCAAACTGCGGTGCAACTATCATGTACCACAGAGTATGCCCAGAGTGCGGCTATTACAGAGGCCGTCAGATCATCGAGAAGAAGGCTGAGTAATCAGCTTTCTTTTATATGGCCCTGTAGTTCAACGGATAGAATGGAAGTTTCCTAAACTTTAGATAGCAGTTCGATTCTGCTCGGGGCTACAAAGCGCGGAAGTTGCTGATAACAAGCAATTTCCGCGCTTTGTCTTTGTGCTGTCCGGGTGGATTTTTACGTGGTTCCGTCTTTGGTTATAAGTAAATTATTGTTATCTTTGTATGATTAACTAAACATCAAAAGAAATGAAAAAAGTAATTGCAACACCGGATGCGCCTAAGGCAGTAGGTCCTTATTCGCAGGCTATTGAGGTAAATGGAACCCTTTACATTTCAGGTCAGATTCCTGTAAACCCTGCTGACGGCAAGGTTCAGGAAGATATTGTGGCTGCTGCGCATCAGTCGCTCAAGAATATCGGTGCTATCCTTAAGGAAGCCGGAATGACTTATGATAATGTTGTAAAGACTACTGTTCTTCTTGCGGATATCGCGGATTTCAAGGCTGTAAACGAGGTTTATGCCGAGTATTTTACAGGTGAGAAGCCTGCAAGGGCATGTTATCAGGCTGCAGCTCTTCCTCTTGGTGTAAAGGTTGAGATCGAGGCGATTGCAGTAAAATAAATGAGCAGGAAGTCCCTCATACTGTGTCTTGCGGCGCTCGCTGTCCTGATTCTCGGGACAGGAGTCGCCGTTGCTTTTCTTTATTCTGGTCTTGATTCCGATGCGAAGACCATGTCTTCCCAGGTCTCTGACCAAAGCAGATACATGCTCCTGTCTGCGGTTCCTTCCGATGCAGTCCTTGTGGCGTGCTTTGCGAAGGAAGGAATGCTTGATTCCAAGGTCGCTGTATCAATGCATTATTCCGGCAAGCTGATGCCGCTGTATATCTATGATGCCGGCAAGGCATCTCAGGTTCCGTCAGATGAGGCTGCGGTTTTGCTCGATGAGTTGCAGAAGAAGGGTATGACAGTTGAGTATGTGGACTGTTCTGAAGCTGCAGGAGGTAACGGAAAGATTTCGGAGAGGTCGATAGTGGTGGCTTCCGAGTCGGATGTTCTCGTGCAGTCGGCGCTTCGTCATCTTGGCAGGTCCATGTCGGTTCTTGATGCTCCCGGATTTACTGGTGCGTCTTCACTTGCTTAC
>JAFVMQ010000109.1 GCA_017506825.1 Bacteroidales bacterium | reverse complement strand
TGCTCGTCATATGACCACTGTCATGCTCCATGGGGCAATACCCACGAGGAAACCATCAAGCTTGTTAGAGACAATGATTTCGTCAGCGGACAGTATGTATGGACCGGATTTGACTACATCGGTGAACCGACACCTTACGGATGGCCCGCTCGCAGTTCGTATTTCGGTGTCGTAGACCTTGCAGGTTTCCCTAAAGATGTTTATTACCTCTATCAGTCGGAATGGACGGATAAGGACGTGCTTCATCTCTTTCCTCACTGGAACTGGGAAAAAGGACAGGAGGTCGATCTTTGGTGCTACTACAACAATGCTGATGAAGTGGAGCTCTTTGTGAACGGTGTTTCGCAGGGTGTGAAATCCAAGACGAAAGACTGCCTGCATACGATGTGGAGAGTTGCATATGAGCCGGGAACAATTGAAGTTGTTGCTCGTAGAGGCGGTAAAGAAGTCGGCAGGGTTGCCAGACATACTGCAGGAGAGCCTGCTCGGATCCGTCTTTCCATGAAACAATACGGACAAGGTGCAGATGATGATGCACTGGGATTTGTTTCTGTCGAAATCCTTGATGCGGAAGGAAATCTGTGCCCTTATGCAGAAAACCTTGTTAACTTTGAACTTGACGGCGACGCTGCATTCATTGCAGGTGTCGATAACGGAAATCCGATATCGATGGAACGTTTCAAGGATGACAAGAGAAAGGCTTTCTACGGAAAATGCCTTGTGGTCCTTCAGGCTGCAAAGCCTGGAAAGACTGTCCTTAAAGCTACATCTGCAGGACTTGAATCTGCAGAAATGGTGGTTAAGATCAGATGATGAAAGAGCGTTAGTCTGTGATTTTTGAAAAAAACTTTATAGATATTGTAACAGAATTCATGGGCAAAGCCTGCGATTGTTGAATTTTCAGGTGAATAATTGTTATATTTGTATGACATTAAAACCAATAATCAAATGTATCTCTTAGGTTATGATATAGGAAGTTCGTCAGTGAAGGCGAGCATCGTGGATGCGGAAAGCGGAAAGTGCGCTGCATCTGCATTCTATCCAAAATCAGAGGCCCCTATCCTTGCCGTAAAGAAGGGTTGGGCAGAGCAGGAACCGTCTTCGTGGTGGGAATATCTCAAGCAGGCGACTGCTGATATTCTTGCAGCTTCCGGAGCTGACCCGAAAGACATCAAGGCTATAGGTATATCGTATCAGATGCATGGCCTTGTCTGTGTGGACAAGGATATGAATGTGCTCCGACCTTCTATCATCTGGTGTGACTCCAGGGCCGTGCCTTACGGACAGAAGGCCTTTGACGAGATCGGTCACGAGAACTGTCTTTCGCACCTTCTCAATTCTCCGGGAAACTTTACAGCTTCGAAGCTTGCGTGGGTTAAGGAAAACGAACCTGAACTCTATTCGAAGATTTATAAGATAATGCTTCCGGGTGATTTTATCGCCATGAAGCTTACAGGCGAGATCTGTACTACCGTATCAGGTCTTTCCGAAGGTATGTTCTGGGATTTCAAGGAGAATGCCGTTTCAAAGGCGCTTCTCGATTATTACGGCATCGACAGATCGCTCATTCCTGAGATACGTCCTACGTTCTCTGAGCAGGGCAGAGTGAGTGCTGCAGCTGCAGCAGAGCTAGGACTTGCTGAAGGAACTCCAGTTACCTACCGTGGCGGCGACCAGCCGAACAATGCATTGTCACTCAATGTGTTCAATCCAGGCGAAATCGCCTCGACAGCAGGTACTTCAGGAGTTGTCTACGGAGTCCTCGGTGAAGTGAACTATGATCCGAAATCGCGTGTCAATACATTTGCCCATGTGAACCATACTGCGGAACAGACACGTCTCGGAGTGCTTCTGTGCATCAACGGTACCGGTATTCTAAATTCCTGGATGAAGAGAAACGTTGCTCCTGAGGGTATTTCATATGCGGATATGAACGATGTTGCAGCCCAGGCTCCTATCGGCAGCGCAGGCGTCAGCATCCTTCCGTTCGGAAACGGTGCCGAGCGAATGCTTGAAAACAAGGAGGTGGGAGCTTCCATCCATGGAGTGAACTTCAATGTCCACAACAAGTCGCATCTTCTCCGCGCCGCTCAGGAAGGAATCGTCTTCTCTTTCAAATACGGTATCGAGGTGATGGAGCAGATGGGTATGAATGTCAACAAGATCCACGCAGGTCATGCAAACATGTTCCTCAGCCCTATATTCAGAGATACTCTTGCAGGAGTGACAGGAGCTGTTATCGACCTTTATGATACAGACGGATCGGTAGGAGCTGCAAAGGGAGCAGGTATCGGTGCGGGTATCTACAAGGACAACAAGGAGGCGTTCGCAACTCTTGAGAAACTTGCGGTGATCGAGCCTTCTGCTGCAGACGCACAGGCATATGCAGATGCATACGAAATCTGGAAATCAAGACTCTAAAATAATACTAACACTTAATAATTTCACTTGAATTATGGCAACTAAAGAATTTTTCCCTGGTATCGGTAAGATCCAGTTCGAAGGCAAGGAGAGCAAGAATCCTATGGCTTTCCGTTACTATGATGCTAAGAAGGTAGTCCTCGGCAAGACAATGGCTGAGTGGCTCAAGTTCTCTATGGCATGGTGGCACACACTCTGCGCAGAGGGAGCTGACCAGTTCGGTGGCGGTACAAAGACTTTCCCTTGGAACGGTGCGGCTTGCCCGGTACAGGCAGCAAAAGATAAGGTGGACGCTGGTTTCGAATTCATGCAGAAGATCGGTATCGAGTACTATTGCTTCCACGATGTAGACCTTGTTGATGAAGGTGCAAATGTTGAGGAATATGAGGCAAGACTTAAGGAAGTTGTAGCTTATCTCAAGGAGAAGCAGGCTGAGACCGGCATCAAGCTTCTTTGGGGAACAGCCAACGTGTTCGGTAACAAGCGTTACATGAACGGTGCTGCTACAAACCCTGATTTCGACGTCGTTGCACGTGCTGCCGTTCAGATCAAGAACGCTATCGATGCAACTATCGAACTCGGCGGTACAAACTATGTGTTCTGGGGTGGTCGTGAGGGTTACATGAGCCTTCTCAATACAGACCAGAAGAGAGAGAAGGAGCACCTCGCAATGATGCTTACTCTCGCTCGTGACTACGCTCGTTCAAAGGGCTTTACAGGAACATTCCTTATCGAGCCTAAGCCTATGGAGCCTACAAAGCACCAGTATGATGTAGATACAGAGACTGTTATCGGCTTCCTTAAGGCACACGGTCTTGAGAATGACTTCAAGGTGAATATCGAGGTTAACCATGCAACTCTTGCAGGTCACACATTCGAGCACGAACTTGCATGTGCAGTTGACGCAGGTATGCTCGGTTCTATCGACGCTAACCGAGGTGACTACCAGAACGGCTGGGATACAGACCAGTTCCCGATCGACTCATTCGACCTTACTCAGGCAATGATGCAGATCATCCGCAACGGCGGTCTCGGAAACGGTGGTACAAACTTCGACGCAAAGACACGCCGCAACTCTACAGATCTCGAGGATATCTTTATTGCTCATATCGCTGCTATGGATGCTATGGCACGTGCTCTTGAGAACGCAGCTGCTCTTCTCGAGGAGTCTCCACTCTGCAAGATGGTTGCTGAGCGTTATGCAAGCTTCGACGAGGGCCTCGGCAAGAAGTTCGAGAACGGTGAGCTTACTCTCGAGGATGTTTACGCATACGGTAAGGAGGTTAACGAGCCTAAGCAGACTTCAGGAAAGCAGGAGCTTTACGAGGCTATCCTTAACATGTATTGCTAAATGAGATTGCCGATCAGGTCGGCAATGACGAAATAAAGTCATCCCCGGCTGACCGTCCTAAGTCATCCCCGGCTTGACCGGGGATCTTTTTTATAGGATAATTAAATTCACTTATTATGACATCTGCAAACGATAAGGGAAGCAAAAGCTATCTCTTCTCCATTGTCCTTGTTGCCGTAATCGGCGGACTGCTGTTCGGATACGATACAGCGGTCATTTCAGGTGCAGAGAAAGGTCTTCAGGCATTCTTCATGGGAGCCAAGGACTTTGTCTACACTGATTTCATGCATGGAGTGACTTCTTCAAGTGCGCTCCTGGGATGTATCATAGGTGCTGCAATATCAGGCGTGTGCGCTTCCCGTATGGGTCGCAAGAAATCCCTGATCATGGCAGGAGTCTTCTTCTTCCTGTCAGCTCTGGGTTCTTATTCTCCAGAATTCCTCTTTTTCCCTAAGGGTGAGCCTACATTCTCTCTTCTGATCGCATTCAACCTTTACCGCGTACTCGGTGGTATCGGTGTAGGACTTGCTTCTGCAATCTGTCCAATGTATATTGCCGAGGTGGCTCCGAGCAATCTTCGTGGTACCCTCGTTTCTTGGAACCAGTTTGCAATCATCTTCGGTCAGCTCGTTGTTTACTTTGTGAACTTCCTGATTCTTGGTGACCATATCGCACCGGTGATCCAGAAGATGGCTGAAGGCATCAACCAGATCATGAACCCTGGCGAAGCACAGTGGATGATCGAAACAGGATGGAGATATATGTTCATAAGCGAGGCCGTTCCTGCAGGACTTTTCACCCTTCTCCTCTTCCTTGTTCCTGAAACTCCACGTTATCTTGCTATGACAGGAAAGGATGAACAGGCAATGCATATTCTCGCGAAGATCAACGGAAAGAGCAAGGCAGCAGAGATTCTTGCTGATATCAAGGCTACCGTAACCGAGAAGACAGAGAAACTGTTCACATACGGCTGGCTTGTCATCTTCGTAGGTATCATGCTCAGCGTATTCCAGCAGGCTGTAGGTATCAATGCAGTGCTTTACTTTGCTCCTCGCATATTCGAGTCGCTCGGTATGGGCAATCCTATGATGCAGACAGTACTTATGGGAGTCGTAAACATCACTTTCACTCTCGTGGCGATCTTTACAGTGGAGAAGATAGGCCGTAAGCCGCTCCTTATCTGGGGATCTCTCGGAATGGCAGTCGGAGCTGCCGGTGTTGCAGTGACAAGCGTTTCTGCCGCTCTTCCTCCTGTT
>JAFVMQ010000108.1 GCA_017506825.1 Bacteroidales bacterium | reverse complement strand
GACACCCGTTGGGGAACATTCCCTTCAGTAGCATTGGCATGGAACATTGCCGAGGAGTCTTTCCTCAAAGACTCAAAAACCGTAACTGATCTCAAGTTGAGAGCCAGCTACGGAGTGACCGGTCAGCAGGATGGAATCGGCAATTACAATTATCTTCCTGTTTACTGGCCTGGAACTGAAAACAGCAAGTATGTAGGCGCTGACGGAACAATGATCAATACTTATCTACCTTCAGCATATGTTTCAGACCTTAAGTGGGAAACAACAAGATCATGGAATGCCGGATTTGATTTCGGATTTGTGGGCGACAGAATCACAGGTAGTGTAGATTATTACACTCGCAAGACAGAAGACCTTCTTGCAACAGTCCCTGCTGCAGCCGGAACAAACTTCACAAAAACCACAACTACTAATGTAGGAAACATGCAGAGTTATGGTATCGAGGCATCATTGAACATAATCCCGGTGCAGACAAAAGACTGGACATGGGAGGTAGGTGCAAATGCGACCTGGCAGAATGTGGAAATAACCAACCTTACACTTGTAGACAACGGAG
Source organism: Bacteroidales bacterium (assembly GCA_017506825.1). GTDB lineage: Bacteria > Bacteroidota > Bacteroidia > Bacteroidales > UBA932 > Cryptobacteroides. Next base: position 7,867 of record JAFVMQ010000108.1, on the reverse strand, counting down.
AAGTGACTGAGACTCTCGTTGGTCCTACTATTGACGGCAAGAATATACAGGTGATGACAGAAGGTCAGGAACCATACAGTTTCTTCGTATACAAGCAACTGTATGACACAAACGGCAAGCCTATCGAAGGAGCTTATGCTGACCTCAATGATGATGGAAGCATCAATATAGATGACAGATATTGCTATCATTCTCCTGCTGCCGACATTCTTCTTGGATTCAACACAAGCCTCAGGTGGAAGAATCTGTCTGTTTCCGCTGCATTCCGTGCAAGCCTCGGCAACTATGTCTATAACGCCATGGCTGTAAATACAGGCGCACTTGAAACCATGAAATACAGTGCTCCTCAACTCAGCAATCTGCATTCAAGCTATATGGAGACAGGATTCAAGGCTCGTCAGTTCTATTCTGACCATTATGTTGAGAATGCATCATTCCTCAAGATGGATAATCTTACTGTCAGCTATGATTTCGGACGAGTCTTCAGAAACACAATGGGACTGAGAGCATCTGTTCTTGTTCAGAATGTATTCACATGGACCAAGTATTCCGGAGTGGATCCTGAAGTGCCTAATGGATTTGACAGTTCGTTCTATCCGCGTCCTCGCATTGTTTCACTCAGTCTCGGACTTGACTTCTAAAAAGCAAAATGATGAAAAAGATATTTACAATATTCTGCATGACGGCACTTCTGGCAAGTTGTGAACTTGACCAGTATCCGCATACCGAAACGACATCCAAGGATGTATATGTGAGTGCAGAGAATTATGAATCTGTACTTTCCGGAATCTACACCTCAATGATTGTCAATCTTTCCAGCATTTCGGGTGATGACAGGTTCCAGAATTATACAAGAGCACTTCTGATGTTTCAGGAGGCGACAACTGACAACATGGATAATGTCTGGGCTGCCGGAGAAAGTACCACAGACCTGAACAATCTGTCTTGGAGTGCAGGCGATCCATGGATTTCCGCAATATATTATCATATCTATAATATAGTAGCTCTTTCCAACGAGTTCATCCGTAATGCTTCAGACGAGAATATAAGCGGTTTTTCAGATGCCGACAAGAAGAGGATCGTAGGATGGAGGAACGAAGCACGCTGCCTGAGAGCCCTGGCATATTACCATGCTCTCGATCTCTTCCCTGCTGTTCCGTTTGTTGATGAAAGCGACCCGGTAGGTTCCTATATTCCGGAAACTTACACTCGTGAGCAGCTTTTCGGATTCCTTGAAAGCGAACTGAAGGAGCTTTCTTCTGAAGGAGTATTGCCAACTTCGGCCTATGGTCATGTAACCTCAGGCACCGCATCTGTCATCCTTGCAAAAATGTTCCTCAATGCAGAGGTGTATGTAGGAAAGGCTTATTACACTGAGTGCATCAAAGCTTGCAAGGACGTAATCAGCAAGGGCTACAGTCTTGAAGACACTTATTCAAATCTGTTCAATGCTGATAATCACAAGCGTTCGAATGAGATCATTTTCGCTCTTGCCTGCAATGCTACCAATACTGTAGCATGGGGTGCAGGTACATATATGGTATGTGCAACCCGTTTCGACTTTGATGCAGGTATGACTGAAGACTTTGGTGTGGCTACTTATTGGAACTGTCTCAGGGCACGTCCGCAGCTTGTTGATAAGTTTGCTGACGGCGATAGTAGAGGTAATTTCGGCAGCCGAAACAGAGCGGCCTATACAGACAGTCCGGAAGAAGGATGGTACAAAGTCGATGGAGACACTAAATATGTGTATCAGGATCGTCCGAAGGAGATTATTGGACACGATGAAACAACTTCAGGATGGCTTATAAACAAATGGACTAACCTTACTGATACTGGTGAAACCGCTTCGGACACGAGAGTAAATGGCGCAGAAACGGATTTCCCTATGTTCAGATTGGCAGATGTATATCTGATGCTTGCAGAGGCTGTCTTAAGAGGTGGCGAAGGTGCAACCCGTAGTGATGCATTGGGATATGTCAATCAGATACGTCATCGAGCATATGGAAACGACACAGGAAACATCGCTGACGCGGATCTTACTCTTGACTTCATTCTTGATGAAAGGGCAAGGGAACTCTATACAGAGGCAACTCGTCGTACTGATCTTATCCGTTACAACCGCTATACATCAGGCTATACCTGGAACTGGAAAGGCGGCGTAAAGGATGGAAAGGATGTGGACAGCAAATATACTGTTGTTCCTATTCCTGAGGCAGAACTTTCTGCAAATCCTCAGCTCAAGGCAATCAATACACAATATGGATTCTAAACTCAATCACATATGAAAAGATTTATATATTCGATATTTGCAATTCTTCTTCTCGCTGTTTCCTGCGAAAAGGATGGCGACAAGTTGATTGTAACAGAGCCTGGTGCTCCTTCAGATTTCAGCGCCAGTTCAACAGAAATCGTGCTTTCAAGCGACGGAGTCGATGCGTTGGCATTATCGCTGTTCTGGAATGCAGGTGCATTACCGGAAGTCAGCGATCCGACAGTTGCACTTCCTGACGACCTCACTGAACTCAGTATTCAGTTTTCGGCAACAGAAGACTTTGCATCCTATACAGAAATGTATCTTGAAGCGGATCAGACTTCGCTTCAGTTTACAGGAGGTGAACTCAGTCAGCTTCTGATGAAACTCGGAATGACTGAGGTTCAACAGTACAGCATCTATGTTCGTCTTGCTGTGAAAATGGGCGGGGAATATACCTATGGAGATGTTCTCGTGCTGAAGATCACTCCTTATGCTGTTGAAACCGGCTGGATGCAGATCGTCAGCAAGACTGACGTGACAGATGTTCTTGCTACCCTTTATTGCAAGGATGCAACCCCTACATTGTTTGAGGGTTTTGCGGTTCCGACAGGAGGCTGGTACAACTGTTTCTTCATTGCAGCAGACGGCACTCAGTGGGGATGTAACGCAGACTGGACAGCTTTCTCACTCGTTGCCAACTCTGAGAACAACTGCTGGTTCGCAGAGCCTTCAGGATGCCAGTATGTTTATGCTGACACTGCAAACGAACTTTGGTGGCATGTCAATGTCCCTACCATAAATGTGAACATTGACGGAACACCCGTCGAGCTTAAGTATTCTAAATCTGCAGGAGGCTACAGCGGTACCATCACAACATCGGCTGCCAATACCGCCATTACTGTAACCGGTACCGGATCAAGATTTGATATAACCACAGGAACAGATGCGGGTATTGCTGGCATTACCTATCCGTTCTGTCTTGTCCCATCAGGTTCCGGCTCATTCGAATTCATCAATGCCGAGAGCACTGCAGAATCCTTCGTCATTGAAAATGCCGGGACTTATACATTGACATTCAATGTTTCTGAGTATATTTGGACATTAAAGGAAGGCGCAGAAGAACCACCGGTTGTTACCTACCCTGAAAACGTTGCAATATATTACTATCTTAAGGATGCTTCAGACCCATTAGGGCTTGCATGTCAGATGGCAGAGACTGCAGACGAGGGCATTTTTGAAGGATTCGTATGGACAGACCCTAACTGGGGAACTAACTATACAAACTTCAGATTCCATGCTGATGATGTCGTCTTCAGTAGTAATTCAGATGGACAGTATGTCCTCGGAGAAGGTGGATGGAACAGCTGGAGCAGCAACAGTGAAATGAACTATGTGGTAGCAGACTTCACTACAATGACATGGTCTGAAACCAAAGTGACCAAGATTGCGATAACCGGCGATTTCAACTCATGGAGTCTTGACGCCGACCAGTTTACATTCAATATGGAGACGGGCAAGTGGGAGGCTGAGTGTGATATTACATATATTGAATGGGGAATACAATTCGTACTCGATGATGCAAACGGTACATGGAGATGGAAATATATGGACGGGGACATGGACGGTACCTTAAGCATGGATGGCGGCAACATCATGCCTCCGCAGCCAGGAAAGTACAAGATTGAACTTGATCTTTCAAGTTTCTCTGCACCTGTTTATACAATGACACTTATTGAGTAATATGAAGTTTCTTGACAAAATTTTAGGAGCATGCATTGCGGCGATTTCACTTGCCGCATGCTGCTCATGTGACAGAGCCGGTCTGCCGCACGTAGAAGCTGCCGGACAGGAAGATATTGTAATTGACAGGACTGCTTTTGCAAAAGGTGCTGACATCAGCTGGACGACCCAGATGGAAAGTCAGGGCATGAAGTTCTATAACAAGGACGGAGAAGAGAGGGAATGCACTGCACTTATGAAGGAAATCGGAATGAATGCGGTCAGATATCGCGTATGGGTAAATCCTGTCGACGGCTGGAATTCCGCTACTGATGTGCTGGTCAAGGCAATCAGGGCTCAGAAGCTCGGAATGAGAATCATGATTGATTTCCATTACAGCGACACATGGGCAGATCCGGGCAATCAGAATCCGCCTGCTGCATGGGCTTCATATGACATCAACAAATTGATTGAAGCCGTGTCTGCCCACACCACAGAGGTTCTTTCGCTGCTGAAGAAATACGGAGTTGAAGTAGAGTGGGTGCAGGTCGGCAATGAGACACGCACCGGCATGATGTGGCCCCTCGGAAGTTACAAGGAGAACGGCGGAAAGAATTATACCGATCTGACCAACGCAGGCTATGACGCAGTTAAGTCAGTCTATCCTGAAGCAAAGGTCATCGTTCACCTTGACGGCGGTCATGACATCTACCTGTATAACAGACTTTTTCCTGTTCTCAAGCAGAATGGCGGAAAATACGATATGATCGGAATGTCACTGTATCCATGCTGGTGGAACGACGAAACATCATCGTTTGGGACTGACTGGAAGCCTAATACCGATGCATGTCTGGCAAACATCAGGAATGTTCACGAAACTTATGGCAAGGAAGTCATGATATGCGAAACAGGTATGCCGGTGACAAACCCGGAAACCGCAAAAGAGATGCTTTCATATCTTTTAGAAAAAACTCAGGAACTTGAATGCTGCAAAGGTGTATTCTATTGGGAGCCACAGGCACCGAACGGATATAATGACGGTTATGGGTTGGGAGCATTCCAGAACGGCAAACCGACAGCGGCACTTGACCCATTTAACGAATAAGCATGAAAAATACTCTTTTATCTATCATTACATTCTGTCTGGCACTTTCTGCTGCCGGACAGAATGTCCGTACCGAAACATTACTTAAGGAGTGGCAGTTCAGGAAAGGACATGACATTGAAGCCTCTGAAGGTTGGGAAACGGTTTCCATCCCCCACGATTGGGCGATCTGCGGTCCGTTTGACCGTTCCAACGACCTGCAGACTGTCGCTGTCGTGCAGAACAGGGAGGAAGTCGCTACAGAAAAGACAGGTCGGACAGGTGGATTACCGTATATTGGAAAAGGTGCATACCGCAGGGGACTGTATGTGGATGGCGGTACTCTTGACGGACGCAGGCATATCCTTTTCTTCGATGGAGCCATGAGTGAAGCTCAGGTATTTGTGAATGGAGAAAAAGTCTGCTTCTGGCCGTATGGATATAATTCATTCCATTGTGACGTGACTGCATCTCTTAAAGAAGGTCAGAACGACCTGGTGGTTCTGCTTGAAAACAGACCGCAATCTTCACGTTGGTATCCCGGCGCAGGTCTGTACCGCAAAGTACGCTATCTCACTTTGCCTGAAATACACGTCCCTGTATGGGGAACGTATATTACTACCCCATATGTTTGCTCCGATTATGCAAGTGTCAGTGTCAGGACAAAGATTGAAGGCACCGAAAATGACGAGGCGGTGACTTTGAAGACTAAAATACTTAATAGGAAAGGCGAGGTGGTAACGGAACGCACAGATACAAGAAAAGTCTTGAATGGAGAGGTTGAGCAGATAATCACAGTGCCCGATCCTGAACTATGGTCACCTGAAAGTCCCGTATTGTACAGAGTTGAAACTGAAGTATATACCGGAGGTGAGGTTTATACGGATTATAGTGCTGCCCACTATAAAAACTACAAAGTCGTACAGAAGGATGGTGGATATTTTCAAGATAAGGTGACGACCACCTTCGGAATCAGAACAATCGAGATCCGTCCTGATAAAGGCTTTTTCTTGAACGGAGAGCTCCGCAAGTTCCGAGGAGTATGTCTGCACCATGACCTCGGTCCCCTTGGAGCAGCTGTAAACAAGGCAGCAATCCGTCGCCAGCTTACCATCCTCAAGGATATGGGATGTGATGCAATCCGAACTTCTCATAATATGCCTGCGGAGGAACTCATTGAACTTTGCGACGAGATGGGTTTCATGGTTATGGCGGAGAACTTCGATGAATGGGATGCACCTAAATGTGAAAACGGATATCACAAGTGGTTCAATGTGGACAGCGGTGATGGAAGGATATGGGCAGAAAGGGATATGATAAACCTCATACATCATTTCAGGAACAACCCGTCCATAGTTATGTGGAGCATTGGAAATGAGGTACCTTCGCAATGGGCAGAAGGCGGACTTGAGGTAGCTGCCTGGTTACAGGACATCTATCACACAGAGGATCCGGGAAGACCTGTAACCTGCGGAATGGACCAGTTTGATGCTGTTGTCAATAACGGATTTGCAGCTCAGCTTGATGTCGTGGGATTCAATTATAAGGTCGGAAGGTATCAGCAGGCATATGATGTATTGCCTCAGCGCATAATCCTTGGCAGCGAGACAGCATCAACTGTAAGTTCTCGAGGTGTATATCACTTCCCTGTCAATGTCGGTCCTGATCAGTTGAATGCAGATCATCAGTCCTGCTCATATGATACAGGGCATTGTGACTGGTCAAATATTCCTGATGAAGATCTTGCTGCCGATCAGGATTACCAGTGGTGCATAGGACAATTCGTATGGACCGGCTTTGATTATCTTGGCGAGCCTTCTCCATACGATACAGATGCATGGCCGAATCACTCATCGGTATTTGGAATTGTCGACCTTGCCTCCATTCCGAAAGACAGATATTATCTCTACCGCAGTCAGTGGAACAATACTGACGAGACCCTTCATGTGCTTCCTCACTGGAACTGGGAAGGCCGGGAGGGAGAGGTTACTCCGGTGTTCGTCTATACATCATATCCTTCTGCGGAACTTTTCGTAAATGGCGTTTCGCAGGGCGTGCGCTCATTTGCCAAGTCTGACGGCAGGACTCCTTGTCTTGGAGAAGATGCAATGAAACGCTTCCGTCTGATGTGGAACGATGTAGTCTATCAGCCGGGGGAAATTCGTGTGGTAGCTTATGATACAGAAGGTAAGGCTGTTGCAGAGAAAACCATACAGACAGCCGGAAAAGCAGCTGCAATCAAACTTACCCCCGACCGTGATGTTCTTAATGCTGACGGAGAGGATCTCTGTTATCTTAATGTAAGTCTGGTGGATAAGGACGGTAATCCTGTTCCTGTGGATAACAGACTGATCAAGGTGAAAGTCAGTGGCGCAGGTTCATTCAAAGCGATCGCTAACGGCGACCCTACTTGCCTTGAACCTTTCCATAAACCGCAGATGCACCTGTTCAGCGGTCAGCTGACTGTCCTCGTACAAAGTACAGAATATCCAGGAGAGATCATTGTCGAAGTCAGCGGCAAGGGAGTAAAGAAGTCTATCTGTAAATTAATCAGTCGATAGTCTGTGCCGCCTCCTCTACAAGCGAACGCATGTCGTCGATGAAGGTGGTCTTGTAAATTGGATAATTCTTATTCATCGTCCAGGTTTTGGATTGGCAAAAGTAGGTATTTTTCATGACCTGATATGATGTGACCCCCAAAAGTTGGACGGTTTAACATTATTAAGAGACTCGCTTAGATTGGAATAAAGCTCGGTATTGCACCGGGCTTTTTCCATTTAGCCTCAGTTTGATTCTATCATTATTGT